>NZ_JAHCZE010000023.1:0-24635 GCF_018501205.1 Campylobacter sp. 2018MI01
CTTCTTCATCTTTTAATAAAGATAATTTAGTTTTTTCTATATTATCATTGATTGCTTTTGCCATAGAGCCAAATTCGTCTTTAGAATGTAAGATGATTTCGTGAGCGTCTTCTTTTTCGTGGTTTAGGAAAGAGAAGAATTCGTTAATACCATTATTTAATTTGCTTAAAGATTTTACTATTAGCATCATCGCATATACAATATAAGGGATAAAAACCACTATAAATACAAATAAAGCAATAATAGATGTCGTAACAAAACTACTATTGATTAAATTTTCTAACTCGTGAGTATTCTTATCAATCTCATCTAAATAAACACCTGTTCCAATCCATAAAGAATTTGTATTAGGTATTAATGCTACATAAGATAATTTTGGTGCTGTAATATCAGTGCCTGGTTTAGGGAAAGGAAAGGTTACAAAACCACCACCAGAATTAGCCTTTTTGCTTAATTCTTGAATAAAAAAAGTCCCATCAGGAGCTTGCATTCCCTTTAAATCTTGTCCTATTAGCTTTTTGCTAACTGGGTGAGCTACTGCTGTGGTATCTTTATAAACGAAAAAATACCCATTACCATTGTCAAATCTAAAATTTTCTATAGCTTGTGCTATATAATCAATTTTCTCTTTTTCACTCTGTAAATCTTTTAAATGAATTGAAAGCGCATTAATCATTGCATCAGTTGATATTTTTAATTTTTCTTCTATATCAACTTGCATAATTCTTGCTACCTCATTTGAATTAGCTTGAATTGTCTTTTGATTATTATTGTAAAATAAATAAAGCATCAAAAATAAAACAAACAATCCTAAAATAATAACAAAACCAAGTTTTGCTTTTATAGTTTTTAACATTACATACTCCTTTTGAAACTTTAAATTAAGCATAATTTTAAAATTTAAAAATATAAATAATGTTAAATTTAATTAAGATTTTAGGAATTTCAAAATTGAAATTCCTTTTTTACTTATTTTGCTTTAGATTTGCTAACTTCTTGCATTTTTATATAAGGTCCAAATCTATGTTGCTCTATGCTAAAATCATCATCATAAGGAGCTACATCCATATCAAGTGGTTTTGTCCTTCTATCAGGAAAATCTGCTTCACGATTAGCCTTAATTGGTCTTGGTTTTGAATTAATATAAGCTGCTACATCAAAAGCTTCTTCATCACTTAAAGTAGCATCACCTTTTGGCATATTACCTTTAATATACGAAGCTGCTTTTATTAGTCTATACATTCCAGCACCTGTGTTATAGCTATCATCTCCCCATAAAGCAGGATATACATAATATCCACCTTTTTGCTCGTCATTCGTTATACCTGCCCCATCTTCGCCGTGACAAGCCGAGCATTTTTCTTCATAAATAACTTTACCTTTTTTAGGATCAGCTGCTCTATTTAATAATTTTACTTGAGTAAGTCCTTGCCCTTCAACATTAGCACCTACTGGCACACCTTGGCTTAAATAGTGCATATAAGTTACAATTGCTTTCATCTCTACTGAATTAATAGGCAATGGCTTACCATTCATAGAGCGTTCCATACAGCCATTTATACGATTTTCAAGAGTAGCGACTACATCGCCTCTAGCTAAGTATTGTGGAAATCTAGCATAAATTCCTACAAAACCTGATTCATAAGGAATAGTCCCGCCATTTGCGTGACAGCTGCTGCAAGATAAATTATTTCCTGCATATCTTTTACTCTCATCTTTTGCCTTTGGACCTATGTAATATGTGGTTTCATTTAGGATTTTATTGCCTAAAATCACCGCTTCAATATATTTTGAGCCTTTAGGTAATTTTTCTTCATCTAAATACCCATCATCATTCATAGCACTCGGCACTACCCAATTCATTTTAGCTTGTTTAATGCCTGTTTCTGATTTGGTTTTATTCACACTTGGGTCTATCGCAAATGCAAAAGATGATAATAATAAAATCATACTAATTTTAGTTTTCATAACTTCTCCTTAAATTGATTTAAGAAAATGCTAGGATTTTTATGTGAATTTAATGTGAAAAATAAGCATAAAAATCGTAAAAAATTACAAAATTGTTACAAATTTACAAAAAATAAATAAAACTAAGAGAATTTAAAAAAATGAAGTATTAATTTTGATATTCTGTATTAAGTCAATTATAAGTATTATATTATTAAAATAAAAAACTAATATAAAGGAGAGAAAATGAGTAAAAAAATTAATATAATGATGGCTAGTGCGTTATGTTTTATATCTACAGGTTGCGTTATGCCAGAACTTTTAAATGTAAATAATGTTATAAACCATAACAACAATTCTAATACTAACACAGCTAAAATCATAAGAACATATCCTGATAAAACCATAGTAACTCAAGGAAATATGAATTATGGTAAAAAATGTGCGTTCAAAACAGACCCTAGAAATAATAAAGTTGTAGAAGTAGGCTATGTTATACAAGATGCTTGCTTGCCTGATTGGTGTAAAAAATGGTATGACAATGTAGATTTAGAACCTAAATCTGATTCTGATAAATTTCAAGTTGATACTTGCCATAGTTTTATAATATATAATGCGTCATTAGGATATAAATTGATAGAAGATTAATAAAAGATTAAATAAATTATGCCTTTAACTTTTTAAAGCATAATTTATTAATCAAAAAACTAAAAAATAAAATCTTTAAACCAACAATCAAATTCTTTTACACTTCATCTTTAAATACTTCTTCTCTTACATAAATTGTGCATTCTTCTTTTTCATCTAAGCTTCCGTCCCATTTATAAACAGCTAATATTTCTTTCAATAAAGCTATTATTTCTTTTTCGTTTAATGTTTTATTATCTCTTATAGAAAGGATTTTATAGACTTTGTCATAAACTACATTATCAATCTCTTGACTAATATCATAATCTAAAATTATCCTTATATGCTCGCCTTTATAATATAAAATCCACAAAGATTTATTAAGTTTTGTAAGGCCCAGCTCAGGGTCATCAAAATACATACAATTCATAAACCAGCAGTCTAATTCTTCATCTATTACAATACGCCAATCATAAGGAAAATTATGATGTTGTCTGCCATACCAACTATTAGTATGTTCTCCGTAGATATAAGAAAGTGAGTATTTTTTATCTAATCTATCATCAATAATTGCGTTTTTAAAAGCCATTATTTCTCCTTTTTTGAAAATAAAATTCATATTTTAATTCTTTAAAATTTTATGGAATTTAAAATAAGAATTAGCTTTTATAAAAAATATAATATTTTATTTTTTTAAGCCAATTATCTTTAGTTTTTATATCTTTAATTAAACTTAAATTTGCAAATACTAATAAATCCAAATAACGCTGAATAATAGAGAACATAAAAGATAAAATCACAAAAACTAAGAAAAACAAAATTATAAAAATTAAAATATTATCATAAACAAAAGCCCTAGCTATAAAAAATGCAATACTAAAATCTAACAGACCAAAAATAATATTTATCATTTCGCTAATTTTTAATCTTGATATTTTGCCTTTTAAAATATATGAAACCTTACAATTAGGACATTGCAAGGTATGAATACCTAAGTCTTTTTTATAAGAAAATGATTTTAACTTTGAAATATTATAAGAGCAAAACTCGCATTCTTTATAAAACATTTTCATCTTTTTATAAGCTTTATGAAAAAATCTTTTAATTTAATTAATCTAGTTTTTTTAACTTCTAACTTCTCATTATCATCAATTAAGACAAATTTAGAAAATATAAATAAATTTAAATAATGCTCAAGTATTACCACAAAAAGCCCAATACCTAGAAAAGATACAAGCCATACAAAGATTAAAAAGACAGCATTCTTACTCACAAAATCACTGCATAAAAACACACAAAAAAATGGTAGCAAAAACACAGACCATCCTAAAATCTCATTCAAAATAGCATAAATCATTACAAAATATACTTTAAGTTTCAATCCATAAGAAGCATTGCAATTAGGACATTTTAAAGTATAAATTCCTAAATCCTTTTTATAGGTATATAATTTTAATTTTGAAATCTTACAAGAGCAAAGCTCACATTCTTTATAAAACATTTTCATCCTTTATATTTTTAAAATGATTTAATTTTTTTACAAAATATCTTCAAACACTTCATCTATTATATATGCTTTAAATTCTTTATCATTATTTAAGCTTCCATTCCATTTATAAACAGCTAATATTTCTCTTAATAAAGCTATTATTTCTTTTTCATTTAATGTTTTATTATCTCTTATAGAAAGGATTTTATAAACTCTATTATAAACTACATTATCAATCTCTTGTTTGATATCATAATCTAAAATTATCCTTATATGTTCGCCTTTATAATATAAAATCCACAAAGATTTATTAAGTTTTGCATGGTCTAGTTCTGGGTCATCAAAATACATACAATTCATAAACCAGCAGTCTAATTCTTCATCTATTACAATGCGTTCTTCAAAAGGAAATTTATGATGTTGTTTGAGATACCAATCATTAGTATGCTTAATACAAATATCTACAAAAGAATATTTCTTCTCTAATCTATCATCAATAATTGCATTTTTAAAAGCCATAAAATATCCTAGCAATTAGAAATTAGCTTAATGCTAATTCCTAATTAAATTCCAAAATGATTTATTCTTTTATAGCTCTTTTTGTTAGATTAGAATAATGTTCTATTCTTCTATCTCTTAAAAACGGCCACCAGCGTCTTATTTGTTCGCATTTTTTCATATCTATAGCAACTACTACTTCAAGCTCTTCGCTTTCATTGCTTCTAAATAGCTCTTTACCTTGTGCATCATATACAAAACTATTACCCCAAAAATCAATACCATTTTTAGTAGTTTCATTGTTATTTATAAAATGTTTTTTCTCATTTTGAGTAATGCTGCTTTCGCCACTAAGACTTACATCTTCAAAACCAACACGATTTACCCCCACAACAGGCAAACAATTAGCTATTGCATGTCCTCTTTGAACGCCTAGCCACGCATTTAATTGGTCTTGCATAGTTTCACTATCATCACTAACGCCGTTTTCATAAAGCCAACCAATAGCTGTAGGATATATTAAAATCTGCGCTCCATCTAAAGCCATAAGTCTTGCAGCTTCAGGATACCACTGATCCCAACATACTAAAACTCCTAATTTTCCTACACTTGTATCAATCGCACGAAAACCTAAATCACCTGGAGTAAAATAAAATTTCTCATAAAAATGCGGATCATCAGGTATATGCATTTTACGATATTTTCCTGCAATACTTCCATCACTCTCATAAACTATAGCAGTATTGTGATATAAACCTTCTAGGCGTTTTTCATATAAAGATGTAACTAATACGATATTATTATCTTTTGCTACTTCGCTCCAAAAAATCAAATCATTTTCATAATCACTAGCTAGGTCAAAATTATTAGTATTTTGCACTTGGCAAAAATAAGCACTTTGGTGTAATTCTTGTAAAATTACTAATTTTGCACCTTTTTTAGCAACATTTTTAATCTTTGCTTTTGTGATTTCTCTCATATTTTCGCTATATTTTTGTGATACTAAACCAATTTTTAACATATTTTTATCCTTATAAGTTTTCAAGATATTATCAAATTCTAGTTATTTTATATTCTTGATTATTTCCTTTCCTATAGTTCCTACCATTGTTGTATTTGGCGATACATTTTTTAAAATAGTAGCATTCGCACCGATTTTTGCATTTTTACCAATTGTGATATTGCCTAAGATAGTAGCACCTGCTCCAATTATTACTCCATCTTCAATACTAGGATGTCTTTTACCACTAACTTTACCTGTGCCACCTAAAGTAACCCCGTGATAAATAGTAACATTATCTCCTATAATAGTCGTTTCTCCAATCACAACTCCCATTCCGTGGTCAATAAATAAGCCTTTGCCAATTATTGCTCCTGGGTGTATTTCTATACCTGTTAAAAATCTTGAAAATTGAGATATAAATCTAGCTATAAAAAATAATTTTTTCTTATACATAAAATGCGCTAAACGATGAAACAACACAGAATGCACACCAGGATATAATAAAAAAACTTCTAATTTATTCCTTGCTGCTGGGTCGTTTTTTAAAATATTTTCTAAATCATATTTTAAATTATCAAACATCAAAAATCCCCATAGAAATATATTTTTCTCCGCCATCAGGAGCTATTGCTAAAATCTTTTTATCATTTGGTAAAGTTTTTGCCAATTCTAAAGCTGCAAATATACTAGCACCAGATGAAATTCCTAATAATAATCCTTCTTTACTAGCTAATAATCTTACCATATTAATTGCATCAGCTTCATCTACACAAACAATATCATCAACCACACTAGCATCATAAATAGCAGGAACAAATCCAGCCCCTATTCCTTGAATTTTATGCGCTCCTGCTGTATTTTTACTAAGCATTGGAGATTGCTCTGGCTCTATTGCTATTACTTTAATATCTTTAAAATGCTCTTTTAATCTCTTACCAACACCACTAATAGTCCCGCCTGTGCCTACTCCTGCTACAAAATAATCAAGAGTTTTAAATTCTTTTATGATTTCTTCTGCTGTTTTCGTATAATGCGCTTTTGTATTTGCTGGATTTTCAAATTGTTGTAAGATTATATATCTATTATCACTCTTTGCTAATTCTAAAGCTTTATTAATAGCACCTTTCATACCATCTTTTCCACTCGTAAGAATTAAATCAGCTCCGAAAGTTTTTATTAAATCTCGCCTTTCTTTACTCATAGTATCAGGCATTACTATGCAAGCTTTATAGCCCATTAATCTAGCAATCAACGCTAAAGAAATACCTGTATTTCCACTAGTTGGCTCTAAAATGATTGAATTAGAATTTAATTTTCCTTGTAATTTAGCTTCTTCTATCATAGCTAAAGCAGCTCTATCTTTTACACTACCACTTAAATTAAATTTCTCAAGTTTTACATAAACTTGAGCCATCTTATCATTTGTTAAAGCATTGAGTTTAACTACTGGTGTATTGCCTACTAAATCTAAAATATTTTTCATAATTACCCCTTGTTTTTAAAATAAAAATTTTATTATAAATTAAAAAATTAATTAAAAAGAGTAATTATGAAAATAAAATTATTCTTCAAATATATTCATACAAGAACAATGTAATGAGCCATTTTGCCTTACGAAGACTAAGGCATTTACTAAAATAATTTTATGATTAGGTAAAGCTTTTTGTAATTTTTGTCTTACTAATTCATCATTTTTATCATCATAACAAGGCACTATTAAAGCGTCATTTACAAACACAAAATTAGCATAAGTGCAGCCTAATCTTTTGCCATTATAATGTTTTGGGCTAGGAATTGGTAGTGAGATTAGATTATATTTAGTTTTTTTAAGCTCATCTTCTAAGGCTTTTAAACTAGCGTAATTTTCATCATTTTCATCTTCGCAAGAACTATAAGCGATAGTATTTTCATCAATAAATCTAGCTAAAGTATCCACATGAGAATCCGTATCATCACCTATAATTACACCATTTTCAAGCCATAAAACTTCTTGAACTTTTAAATATTTTTTAAGTGTATTTTCTATTTCTTCTTTGCTTTGTTGATTTCTATTATCGTTTAATAAACATTCAGTAGTTGTCAATAATACCTTGCCATTAGTATCAATGCTACCACCTTCTAAAATAAAATCAATTTTATTTAGGTCTTTTTTAAGATAATTTTTAAACAAATTTTCATTAAAAGCATTGTCTAAATTAGAACTAAATTTATTCCCCCAAGCATTAAAAACAAAATCCAAATTATTATCAATTGGACCAAAATCTCTAATCCAAGTATCATTAGTATTAAAACAATAAAACTCTATATTATTTAACTTTTTAAACTCATCAAGATTTGCACTTTCGTGATGAACTAAAAGCACCTTACAATGATTTGTAATAGCTTTTGCAAATTCTAAATAAGAATTTAAAATCTCATTTAAATAAGGCGACCAATCACTATCTTTATGAGGTAATGCTAATAATATATATTCACATTTTTGCCATTCTGCTCTCATTAACAAAACACCTTTATATAAGCATAAGCTGCAACCACTAACCATACGCATAAAATTGCTGCCATAATAAATGGCTTAAGACCAGCTTTGCTTAACATATCCTTTCTAATATTTACTCCAAGTGCCACCATTGCTAAACTTAATAAAAATGTATCAAAAATAGCAATATTAGGCTTTATAACATTTAAAGCATATTCTGTATTTAAAATAGGCAAACTTGATATGCCACAAGCTAGTAAAAATCCTAAAGCAAACCAAGGAATTTGATTTAAGAAATTGCCTTTTTTTTCTTCTTTTTTAAATCCAAAACTAAGCATTAATAAAAATGGAACAAGCATTAAAACTCTTACCATTTTTATAACTATACTTGAATTTGCCCCATCAACTCCTATACTAGAACCCGCTCCTACAACATGTGCAACTTCGTGTAAAGTCCCGCCTACTAAAAAGCCAAATAATCTACCATCTAAATCAAATAGATTTTGAACCAATGGATAAACAAACATTCCAATACAACCATACACAACTACGGTGCAAACTGCTATACCAACTCTTGCCGAACCACCTTTTAGCACACTCTCACTAGCTAAAACAGCAGCAGCTCCACAAATACTAGAACCACTAGCAATTAATGCTGATTGTAAAAAGTCTATTTTTAATAATTTTCCTATTAATAAGCCAATAAAAAATGTAGAAAAAACTATAAAAAAAGCAAGTCCAACTCCACTTAAACCAATGCTTTCAATATCACTTAAAGAAATTCTAAAACCATAAAGAATAATCCCTAGTCTTAAAATCTGCTTAGTGCATACTCCTAAAGCACCTGTTTTTTTTAATAAGCTTACATTATGATGTGCGAAATTTCCAATAACAGCTCCCAAAATTACGGCAATTATTAAAGCTGATATTCCAAAGTTCTTAAAAAAGCTTAATTCACCAATAGCATAAGAACAAAATGCTAAAACTACTAATACTACATAACTTTCTATTTTTTTACTTTTATAAATTTTATTTACCCCCAAAGCTACTTGCTCTGGGGATTTGTTGTGTTTTTTACTCACTCTTTTTCCATTCTACTTACTGCATTTATACCAATTAAGCTAAAACCTGTTTTTATACATAAAGCAACTTGAGCAAATATTTTTAAATATTGCTCTTCGTTTTCATGTCCAACAACTCTAGTTTCATTATAAATTTTATGAAATGAACTTGCGATTTGTTTTAAATAATCGCATAATTTAGAAAGAGTTCTACTATTAAAAGCGTCTTCTAAAACATCATTTAAAGCTAAAGCATCAAATAATAAATTAAGTGCATTTTCATCTTTAAAATTACTTAAACTAACATTAATTACATCATTAAAGTTTTTATTAGCTTTTGCAAATATTTGATGAATTCTTGCGTGTGCGTAGTTTATATAAAAAATAGGATTTGAATTATCTTGCTTTTTAAACTCATCTACATCAAACTCAAGCGGACTATCACAACGCTTACTTATAAAAATATATCTTAAAGCATCTACGCCAATATCATCTAAAACATCGCTAAATAAAATTACATTACCTTTTCTTTTACTCATTTTATAAGGTTGTCCGTTTTTTAGCAAATTAACCATTTGAGCTAGGATTACTTCAAGATTATTAGCATCGTGCCCTAAAGCACTCATAGCAGCTTTTACACGAGCAATGTAGCCGTGATGATCAGCTCCCCATATATTAATAACTTTATCATATCCCCTACTTAATTTATCATCGTGATAAACAATATCAGCTGCTAAATAAGTCCCCCTACCATCTTCACGCACGATAACTCTATCTAAGTCATCTCCGTATTTTGTAGATGCTAAATATAATTTATCATCTTTTAAATATGTTGCTTCGGCTTTTTTTAATTTTTCTAAAGTTTCTTCAAGCTTTGGATAATAAGCAGTTTCGCTTACATAATTATCAATCTTAATTCTAGCATTTGCTAAAGTTTGCTTGATTTCTTTTAAGACTTCATCTTTAGCTAAACTTGCTATTTTGGTTTTGTTATTTATAAAATCATCTTTAAATTTATCATAAAAAATCCTAGCAAGTTCTTGCATATACTCGCCACCATAAAAGCTTTCAGGATATTCAACATTTTCTTTTAAAACAAAATCTCTTATAGCTAAAATAACGCTTTCGCCTAATAAATCTATTTGATTACCTGCATCATTTACATAATATTCTGTATCAAATGTATAGCCTAAATGTTTTGCAATTTTATTTAAACTATCTCCATAAATAGCACCCCTTGCGTGCCCTATGTGAAGCGGTCCTGTAGGATTTGCACTTACATATTCAAGCAAGATTTTATAATTTTTTTTAGGACTTTTTGCAAAATCTTCTGGGTTATTTAAAGCATTTTTACATAATTTATCTAAAAAATCATTTGATAATTTGAAATTGACATAAGCATTCACTGCTTCAACACTGCTAAAAATCTCACAATTTTTCAATTTTTCTGCAAAATCTGCTGCAATTTTATTTGGGGCTAATTTAAGCTCTTTTGCAAAGCTAAAGCAAGGCATTGCAAAATGAGCTAAATTTCTATCTTTTGGACTTTCTAAACTAAATTCGCATTCTAATACTTTTGATAAATACTCTTTAATACTTTCCTTTAGCATTAGGCTTTTTGCTCGCTTTTTACTTCATTAGCTTCAGTTTTTTTAGTATTATCAGCTAATTCATCAATTTCATTCACAGGCTTTGCAGTAGTATCATCTGCCATTTCTTTTTTAAATGTTTTAATACCTTTTCCTAAGCCTTTTGCAAGTTCTGGTAATTTTTTACCACCAAATAATAAAATGATTACTAATAAAACAATAATCCAGTGCCATCCACTACCTATTCCCATATTATTCTCCTTTTTTCCATTCTGAAATAAATTTTTTAATGTCTTTATTTAACACTTTTAAGTTTGCTGCTTGGTAAAGTAATTTAAGCTCTTTATAAGCTTTTTCCAAATCATCATTTATAATAAAAAAATCATATCTTCCAATAGCTTGAACTTCAGCAGTTGCATTATGAAGTCTTTTAGCAATTACATCAGGATTTTCTGTGCCACGAGAAACAAGGCGTTCTTTTAATACTTTTTCATTCTCAGGACTTATAAAAACTGATAAAAAATCTTTACCTAATTTATCTTTTACTATTCTAAAGCCTTGAACATCTATATCTAAAATAACATTCTTACCATTTTCTAAAGCGTCATAAATTGGTTTTAATGGCGTTCCATAATAATTCCCATGAACATTAGCATATTCTAAAAATTCATCATTTTTAATTCCTAATTCAAATTCTTCGTGGGTCAAATAATAGTAATTTACACCCTCTTTTTCTCCTGCTCTAGGAGCTCTAGTGGTTGCTGATATTGAAAAATAAAAATCATTATAATCTTGTGCTAAACGCTCTAATAGTGTGCTTTTGCCCGCACCACTTGGGCCTGATATTAATAAAATTCCTGCCATAATTAATCTTTAAAACTTATATTAATTGATATATTTATATCTTTTATACGATTTTTCGTGCCTTTTGTGCTATTGATAATAACTTGATTTACTGCTTTTGTAACATTTTCGCTAACTTCACTAATGTCATCATCAACATTTGCTTCTATGCTATTAGTAAAATCATTATTTTTTTCTTTTATATCTTCATTATTGTTTAATAATTCTACAACTTCCTCCCCTAACGCTTTTTTAATTTCAATTTCATTTAAATCATCAAAATCACTCACTTTTTCATCTCCTACAATTTCTTGAATATCTTCAATATCATCTTTAATATCATCAAAAGCAGCTAAAGAACCTAATTCATTATCTTGAACATCTTCTAAATTATTATTAACATTCAAATCTTCTTTCACATCTTCAAATTCTTCTTCTAAACCACTATCATTAAAATCATCTTTCATATCTTCAGCTACATCTAAATCACCCGTAACAACATCAAAATCATTTGTTATTTCTGTATTTAAATCATCTTCTAAATCTTTAAAATTATCATCTTCATAACTATTGTTTATATCTTCTTCTAAATCATTTGAACTTGTAAAATCAATATCATCTTGCAATAAATCTTGATAATCTCTACTTAATTCTTCAAAACTTTCAGGTAATGAAAATTCATCAATATTATTCAAATCATCTAAATTTAAATCATTATTTAAATTCTCTTCTAAATCATCTATGTCTTTCGTAGTTTTTAAATCTTCTTCTAAAACAATAGCATTACTTAATTCATCTAAATTCTCAATATCACTTAAAGTATCCAAATCTTGCGATAGTTCATCATTATTTAAATTCTCATCTTCGTTAAAATCAGATAATTTCGTATCTAATTCATTATCTAAAGAATTTAAATCATCAAGAGTGCTTAAATTCTCATCTAATTCATCATTAGTATCATCTAAATCTTGTGGTAACTCATCATCTAAAGAAGTTAAATCATTAGAACTATCTAAATCTTGTGATAGTTCATCATTATTTAAATTCTCATCTTCATTAAAATCAGATAATTTAGTATCTAATTCATCATCTAAAGAATTTAAATCATCAAGAGCGCTTAAATTCTCATCTAATTCATTATTAATATCATCTAAACCTTGAGATACTTCATCATTATTTAAATTATCAAGTTCTTCAATATTATCCAATTCTTCACTAAATTTATTATCAACATCATCTAAATTCTCTAAATCTTGCAGTAATTCATCATCTAAAGAAGTTAAATCATTAGAACTATCTAAATCTTGTAATAATTCATCATTATTTAAATTATCAAGTTCTTCAATACTATCTATGTTAAAATCATCTATAGAATTTAATTCATCAGTATTATCTAAATCAAGCTTAGTTTCTAAACCTAAACTATTACCAAAATCATTCAAGTCTAAACTATCTAAATCAGTGATATTATCTATTTTAAATTCTTCCAAATCAATATCATCACTTAATAAATCAATATTATCTAAATCGCTAGTATTAAAATCTTCTTTTAATTCGTCTTTAAAACTATTTATCAAATCTATAAAATCAGTAGGTAAAAATGGTTTATGAATAACTATTGCATCATTACTTGTTTCATTTTTTGCTAATATAAGAATTAGTTTTTTAGACATTTGTTGACATAATTTAATATCAACTTCACACTCATTATCAGCTATAATAATATCACAAGGTTCAAGCTCTTCTAAATTATTTATTTCTTTATAAGTAATATTTAATTTTTGCAAACTAAGGCTTATTAATCTTGAAATTGCTGGATTTTTATTAATTAATATTGCATTCATTATACCTTCCTAACTTACAAATAGTTCAAGTTGTAAAAACACTTTTAAAACCAATTCTTTAAAATAAAACAAGATTGTAGCTAAAATTGTCATCAAAACAATAAATGCTATCGTTATTTTTATAGGATAGCCTACCACTAAAAGGTTAAATTGTGGCATTGTTTTCATAAGCAAACCAAATACAAAATCACTAAGCATTGATATAGCAATTATTGGAAACGCAAGGCTAAGACCAATTAAATATATGTCTTTAGTCTCATTCATTATCTGTCTAAACCAACCATCATGCAAAGCAAAATCACCTAAAGCAATACCATTTAAACTCTTTGCCCAAAATAATAAAACCAAATGATGTCCATCATAAGCTAAAAACAAAAGCAATGCAACAAGAGAAATAAAGTGACCAATGATAGGAGTATTTGCACCAGTATTTGGGTCAAGCACACTAGCCATAGAAAAACCCATAATAAAACTAATATGTTCTCCACTCATTTGTAAAATCGTAAAAGTAAGCTGCAAACAAAGACCTGCAACAAGTCCTAACAAAAGCTCAGTTATAAGAGCAATAACTAAATAATTTGGCGTTATATTAGTATGTGCTAATGGATAGAAAAAAAAAGTCATAATAATAACAAAACTAGACTTAATAACCACAGGAATTTGTAAATGCGAATAAAATGGAAAAAACAAGCAAAGTCCGCTCATTCTAGCAAGTAATAGCATAAACAAAACTATGTTTTGCTCACTAAATAATCTTACGAGTTCCATTCTTGAATAATTTGCTCTAATTCATCTATACATTCATCACAAGATTTATAAATAATATGAGAAAATAAAGCTTCATTTATATATTTATTTTTTTCTAAATTAATTAGTATGTTTTTAGATTTTGCAAACCTTAATAAATAATTTATATTAATAACTGCACCACTTGTTCCTATGATAACCACCAAATCATCTTCATTAAGATTATAAAATGTTGAATATAAATCAGTATAAAATGGCGCTTGTTCTCCAAAAAACACCACACTAGGCTTAATTAATTTACTTTGGCATTTTTTACAATTTTCAAATTTAAATTCCAAATCATCATTTAAATTAAGCTTAGTAATATCATTACAATTAGTGCAGTGTAATTCTAATAATTTTCCGTGCAAGTGAATTACATTTTCACACCCTGCACGCTCTAATAAATCATCAACATTTTGAGTAAAATTAATAACTTCAAAATGCCTTGATATTTCAGCAATTTTTTCGTGCATTTTATTAGGTTTAACTTTTCTTAATTCAAGTCTTCTTTTATTATAAAACTCATGAACTAAATTAAAATTTTTAATCCAAGTTTGATAATTACAAACTATATCTAAATCATATTGCTCCCACAAACCATCATTATCTCTAAAAGTGCTTAAGCCAGATGGGGCACTAAGACCAGCTCCACTTAAAAAAACTAACTTACTCATTATTTATCCTTAAAATATCATCACACATTAAAGCTAAATTTTCATCGTGAGTAATTAAAAACAATGCTGAATTATTTAATTTAACATAATCAATCAATAATTTCATAGCTATTTTTGCATTTGTTGGGTCAAGATTTCCAGTTGGCTCATCAGCAAAAATAATTTTAGGTTTTTTGCAAAGAACTCTAGCAATACTTACTCTTTGTTGCTCTCCGCCACTTAATTCATTTGCTTTTTTATTTAGAATTTCTTTAATACCTAAAAAATTAATTATCTCATCATCTATTTTATTATTTGATAAAACACTTGCTAATTCAATATTTTCATAAGCTGAAAATCCTTTAAAAAGATAATGCTGCTGAAAAATAATTCCAAAATCATTTCTTCTTATTAATAATCTTTCATCTTCGCTAAGTTTATAAATATTCTTATCTTTATAAAAGACTTCCCCGCTATCAGGTGCTAAAAGTGTTGATAAAATATGCAATAATGTAGATTTTCCGCAACCACTTTTGCCTAAGACGGCTAAAGTTTGTTGCGGATTTAAAGTTAAATTTAAATTGTTAAATAAAACGGCATCGTATTTTTTACCAATACCGCTTGCTTTTAACATTAATTACCCATTTGAGCTGCAACTTCTGCTGCGAAATCTTCGTTTTTCTTTTCTAAGCCTTCGCCAACTTCATATTTTACGAAGCTTTCAATTACTAATTCATCTTTTAATTCAGCTGATTTATCAGCAATAACTTGCTCTATAGTTTTCTTATCATCCATTACATAAAATTGTCCCATTAATGTAAGGCGAGAATCTAAAATTGAGTTATCAGCTATAAATCTTGCCATTTGACCAGGAACAATTTTATCCCAAATTTGCTCTGGTTTATTTTGAGCTTTTAATTCAGCTTTTATATCTTCTTCAGCTTTCTTTAAAACTGCATCAGTAATTTGTAATCTACTTGCAAATTGTGGAATTTTATGAAGTGGCTTTTTAAGGCGAACTAATTCTTCATTTTCTTTTTCAAGTTCAGCACATAAAGCTCTATATTCAGCTTCTACAAATTCCTTATCTAAATCTTTATAACTTAAAACACTTGGTTTCATAGCTGCAATATGCATACAAAGTTGTTTTAAAAATTCTTCAACTTTTGCTTTATTAGCAGCATTATTAAATTTAGCCTTAACGATAACACCTACACGACCATTTGTGTGTAAATAACCACTTAAAGCTTCATTATCATTTGCTTTTAAAGTAGCAAATCTTCTTACAACTAAATTTTCTCCAATAGTTGCGATTTGATTTTTTAGATAATCTTCAAATTTAGCCCCATCAATATTGCTATTTAATAAACTTTCAACATCGCAAACTCCACTAACTTGAACTTGCTCAACTGTTTTATTTACTAAATCTATAAATTTATCATTTTTAGCAACGAAGTCAGTTTCTGAATTGATTTCTACTAAACTTGCTAAATTATTTGAAAGTTTAACACCAATTAAACCTTCAGCTGCTAATCTATCAGCTTTTTTAGCAGCTTTACTTAAGCCTTTTTCTCTTAAGTATTCAACCGCTTTTTGCATATCTCCATCACACTCTTTAAGTGCGTTTTTACAATCCATCATTCCAGCACCTGTGCTTTCGCGCAGGTCTTTTACCATTGCTGCTGTAATTTCTGCCATTACATTTCCCCTTCCATCATAGCTTCTTCTAATACTTCTTGTTTTTCATCTTCGCTAACTTCTGCTCTTTCAACTACTTCACCATCTTGTTCTCTTAAAGCTTTACCTTCTAATATAGCTTCGCACATTTCTTGGCAGAATAATTGAACTGAACGAATAGCATCATCATTACCTGGGATAGGAAAATCTACAACATCAGGATCGCAGTTTGTATCAATTGGAGCTACTACTGGGATTTTTAATCTATTTGCTTCTGCAACTGCAATTTTTTCTTTTACTGTATCAATTACAAAAATCATATCAGGGCGAGTTTTAAGGTCTCTAATACCGCCTAAATAATCTAATAATTTTTCTTTTTTACGATTTAGCATTAATGCTTCTTTTTTAGTTAATAAATTAATGCTTCCATCTTCTTGCATACTTTCAATAACTTCAAGTTTTCTAATTGATTGGCGAATAGTTTCAAAGTTTGTCATCATACCGCCTAACCATCTGTGATTTACATATGGCATTCCACATTTAATTGCATATTCTTTAATAGCATCTGTTGCTTGCTTTTTAGTTCCAACAAATAAAATTGTTTTACCTTCTGCTGCTGCATCACGAACGATATTGTATGTATATCTAAAATATCTAATTGTTTTTTGTAAATCAATTACATAAATACCTTTTCTTTCACCAAAAATGAACTTTTTCATTTTAGGATTCCAGCGTCTTGTTTGATGCCCAAAATGCACACCACATTCTAATAAATCTCTCATTGTAACCATAGGTTTCTCCTTAAAAAATTGTTTTTACCTCCACACCCAAATACAACTAGCGTTGCAACAAATAAGGATTGGTGTGTGTGAAATAAGCGGGTATTTTAGCTTTTTTAAAGTTAATAAAAGTTATTTTTCTTGAGTTTTTTCTTCTTTGATTATATTATCAAGATTAGTAATAGCAAAAATATTATAACCATTATCATAGTTATAATTTAATTTCAATTTATGAGCTTCTAAAATCGTATTTACAACATAAAGCCCCAAGCCAAAAGAATTTGAACTCTTATTACCACCTTGAGTAAAAGGCTCTAAATAATACTCAATATTTTTATCTAATTTTTTACCTTTGTTATAAAACTTTATACTTTCATGGCAAATTATAACTCTTACAGCATTATCATCTGAATATTTAATAGCGTTATCTAATAAATTTTTAATTGCAGTTGTAAATAATTTAAAATCAACATAAACTACAAAAGTATTATCACTTATAATATTAATTTTTTCATTCTCTAAAAGCAACATTTCTTTTGCTTCATTAAAAATGTGATTAATTGAAATTTTCTTTGGATTTTTTGCAACTCCACTTGTGATTTGCTCTACTGCAGCTAATTCATCTATTAAAATAACCATTCTATCAAATACATTTATAAGTCTTTGCTTAAATTTCGTATCTTCTAGCATTTCAGCTGTAATTCTACCTTTTGTAATTGGAGTTTTAAGCTCGTGCATTATATTTCTTAAAAAAAATTGTCTTGAAGTATTTAAATCTTTAATTTTTTTAATAGCTTGATAAAAAGCATCTGAAACTTGAGAAATCTCATCATTACCTTTGCTTATATTTTCTATATTATCTAAGTCATTGCTAGCAAATTTTGTAATTTGTCTTTTAAGTCTTCTAATAGGTCTTAATTTACCTATAACGAATATATAACTAATTAATAAAACCAAAATAACTATACATAATATTATTTGAATACTCATATATCTATAAGAATTAAAATTCGTATCTTCATATAAGAAATCTTTATCATTTGCTATTATATATAAATAATTCTTGCCATTACTTGTAAGAATTTTACTTGCTCCTAAGTTATTACTATCTTCAGCCAATGTTATAGCATCAAATAAAATTAATTTTTTACTATCTTGGTCTATTAATTTAAGTTTAAATTGATTTTGTTTGTAATTAAATTCATCTTCAGTAATTGCATTATTTAATTCTTGGAGTTTTAAATTCGCTAAGTAAGAATATCTAGCGTTTAGTTCGTTTGAATAATTATCCTTATCATAATTAATCAACCAAATAAACGCCATTCCTATAGTTGAAGTAGCTAATATAAAAATAAAAGTAATTACATAAAAAATACTAGATTTCATTGTGTTAGCTTATAACCAATTCCCCTAATTGCGTGAATATGAGTTGGAGTTTTGCTATCATCACTAATTTTTTGTCTTATTCTAGAAATAATTACATCTATACTTTTATTAGAACTTTCTTCATTAATTGAAGAACAATTGTAAATTAATTCTTCGCGGCTAACTACACCACCTTCTTTTTTAATTAAATAACTTAAAATATCAAATTCTGCATTTGTTAAAACTAATTCTTTGCCTCTAAAATAAATAGCATGTTTAAATTCATCATATTCTAAAGTCTTGTTGCTATGCTCGTTTGCACTTATTTGAATTTGTTCAAATCTTCTTAAATGTGATGTAATTCTAGCTTTTAATTCTTTTGGATCATACGGTTTTGGTAAATAATCATCAGCGCCTAATTCTAAAGCTTCTACCTTATCATTTATATCGTGTCTTGCAGATGATACTATAATTGGACTTGTATATTTTTTTCTAATTTCTTTACACACTTCAAGTCCGTCCATTCCAGGCAATGTTAAATCTAATATAATCAAATCATATGTAGTAAGATTTAATTTTGACAATCCAATATATGGCTCATCAGCAATATCAACTTTCATATCATATTGCTCTAAATATTCTTTTAAAATTTCTGCTAATTCTAAATCATCTTCAATCATTAATATTCTAGTCATTTTAACTCCTTTAAATAATTACTAATACAGATAAAACCTTATCAAAATCTATAATTTATATTATAAACCAAATAGCTTACAAAGATTATTTTAATTCATTAAAATTAAAACTATTTATCAAATTAAAAAATATTGTAGCTTAGTGATTGTATAGAACTTAGTTAAATTATTGTAAATTCAAACTAATAAAGAAATGTATTATCTTTAGTCAAATTCTTGACTAAAGATTTTATTTAGCTTTTTACAGCGCTTCCTAAATCCCACATAGGCATAAAAATACCAAGTGCTAAGAAAAGAACCATACCAGCAATAAATAACATAAGAATTGGCTCAATATAGCTTGATAGGTTATCTATAATATTATTAAATCTTTCCTTATAATACCCAGTAACTTTTTCAAGCATTGCATCTAATTGACCACTGGCTTCGCCTGCTTTAATCATTTGAATAAGCATATTCTCATAAAGTTCTGTTTCTTTAAAAGATTCAGTTAAGCTAAGCCCTCTTGAAATTGATACTTTAGTAGCATTTAATTTATTTTTCATAGTTGTATTAGATATTGTTCTAAGTGAAGTATCAAGTGCATCTGCAATAGGAATACCTGCTCTTACTAGCTCTGTAAAAATAAGATTAAATCTACTCATAGTAGCAAATAAAATAATCTTTCCTATTAGATAAGTTTTTAAAGCATATCTATCAACTAAAGCTTTATAATTATCATTAATTCCATAAAATCTTTTACTAGCAAATATCCCACCAATAAGCACAACTAAAACATATATCCCATAATTTCTTAAAGTATGCTCAATAAATAACAAAGCCTTAGTAGCAGGTGGTAAATTAGCCCCTAATTGTTCAAATATCTCCTTAAACTGCGGAACAACAACAAGCATTAAGATAGTAAATGCTATAGCAATAGCTGTAACAACTATTATAGGATACCTTAAAGCCTTTTTAAACTTTTGTTGATTGTCATATAATTCTTGTAAAATTTCTGCAAGTTTTTTTAAACTTTCACCCAATTTACCAGTGCTTTCACCTAGCTTAACCATAGCTAGTGTAATATCACCTAATTCAGCTTGAAATGGTTCAAGTGATAAACTTATACTAAGACCAGCATTCAAGTCCTCATAAACTTTAGAAAAAATCTCTTTTACCCTTTTATTTGCACTTGAATTTGCAACTTCTCTCACACTATCATGGATAGAAATACCAGCACCAGCCATAACACCTAATTGGTTAATTGAAGCAATCAAATCAGGTAATTTTATAGTAGGTTTAAAAAAAGATAAATTTTTTAATTTATCAACAGCACTTCCTAGCGAAACGGTTTGAACTTCGCCAGCCTTTACTATACGGCCTAAATTTTTATTTTTAGCTTGTTCAACAGCACTTGCCTTGCTTTGCGCTGTTAGAGTTAAGACCTTTTTTTGTCCTTTACTAATATACTCAACTTGAAATTTCTTCATTTATTACTCTTTCGCAACTCTTAATACTTCATCAACACTAGTAACACCTTTAGCAGCTCTTACTATACCATCATGAAACATATCAACAAAACCTTCTTCATAAGCTACTTTTCTAATCTCTTCTTTAGATGCACCCGCTGCAACCATAGAAGAAATTCTATCGCTGATTGGTAGAATTTCACTTATCATTTCACGACCAGTATAGCCTGTTTGAGAACATTTAGGGCAACCTACAGGCTTATAAAATTGTGGATTTTCCACTTCTTTTACATACTTTTCAATTCTTGAATAAAAATTATCAGGTATTTTTGTAACTTGCTTGCAATTAGGGCAAAGCTTTCTTACAAGTCTTTGTGCTTCAATTGCTGTTAATGCACCACTAACCATATAAGGCTCAACCCCCATATCAACTATCCTAGTAACGGCTGAAACTGCGTCATTCGTGTGAAGAGTTGAAAATACTAAGTGTCCTGTAAGTGCTGCTTGAATAGCAATTGTTAATGTTTCAGCATCCCTAATCTCACCTATCATTATAATATCAGGGTCTTGTCTTAGAATAGACCTAAGTGCAGCTGCAAATGTTAGTCCTGCTTTTTCATTAACATGCACTTGCTGAATTAAATTTAATTGATATTCTACAGGGTCTTCAACCGTGATGATTTTAGTCTCAACGCTTTTCATATCATTAAGCGCAGCATAAAGAGTAGTTGTTTTACCACTTCCCGTTGGACCAGTTACAAGGATAATTCCATAAGGTGCATGCATTGCTGCTTGAAATCTTTCAAGATTTGTAGGGTGCATTCCAAGATTGCCTAGACTAATTAAAATCTTTGATTTATCAAGTATCCTTAAAACTATACTTTCGCCATTTATAATAGGTAATGTTGAGATACGAAAATCATATTCTTTATCTAAAACCCTAGCAGAAAATCTACCATCTTGTGGTTTTCTTTTTTCTGCAATATCCATATTTGATAAAAGTTTCATTCTAGAAACCATTGGTGGATATATATCTTTATCAAAAATAAATATTTCAGTTAGCATACCATCAATCCTACCACGAACAATGCAGTTTGTCTCGGTTGGTTCAATGTGAATATCGCTTGAGCGATTTACAATACAAGTTCTAAGGATAACTTCAATTAATTTTAAAATTCCAGAGCTATCTTGCTCTCCACCAGTCATTGTAGGATCAGAACTTAATTCTTTTCTAATATCATTGATAATATCTTTTATGCTTTCATTTAATTGAATTTTACTTAAATATCTATCAATTTGAGATGGATGTGCGACATAGTTTTTAACAAGTTTTCTACTAAATAAATGTTGAACTTTATCTTGAGTTTCTAAATTAAATGGTTCTTTATAGTCTACAAATAAAAGAATTTCAACTTATTTAAAAGGTAAAAATCCATATTTAGATAAAACTGAATACTGAATTTTTTCAGAAATCTTATAATTAATATCAACCGAATCTAAATCTATATATTCAAATCTTAATTTTTGTGCAATTTTTTCTAAAAATTCTTTATTACCTATTTCAAAATGTAATGCAATATCATCTAAAGTAATACCATTAGTCTTATAAAGGTCAATCAATAAAGATTCTAATGTGCTTTCATCTAAAACGCTTTTTAAATAATTTAACTTATCTTGTGGATTTTCAAAAGACATAATAGTGTCTTTTAATTCCATTTTTCTTCTATATACTAAAACTCCTAAACGATCTACAAATTCCATTACCAGTACTCTTTCACTTCTAATATTTGATTGTTTGAATTTAAAATAGTTAAAACCATCTTAGTAAATGGTTTATCAAATCTCAAACTCATTTCATAGATTTTATCATTATATCTAAAAATATATTTATCATTTTCCTTTATATAATTACCTAATATATAATCATCGTAAATATCAGATAAAATATAATCACACTTAGGTAGCTTAATAGAGCTTATATTAAGGTTATCAACTAGTGCTGAATGCAATAATTTTTTCTTATATAAAATAGTTGAATAGTAAACAGCATTAGCTCTTGCTTCTTTTGAATTTCTAAGTGCAATAATAACAGCTGATAATTTGTTTATATAATCTGTTCTTAAACATGCAATACCATACAAATTCATCAATCCATCATCTTGATTTTTTACAGCTAAATCATATACTAAATTATTGCATACTTTTGAATATTCTTGATTTTCAATAGCTTTATTAATGTCTGCTAAACTAATAGCAAAACAATTTAAAGCTATTAATAAAAAAATAATTTTTCTCATAATTTACCTTCTTTAATTAAGTCTAAAGTTTGTTTAACACGAGTTGAGCTATTAGAATTTAAATAATTAGTTAAAGAATTAATAGCTTGCTCTTTTAAACCTAATTTATAACTTGCTTTTGCAAACATAACCCAAGATTTATCGTTTTTAACATCTAATTTATTTGCAGTCAATGCCCATTCTCTAGCGTTTTTAAAATCGCCTTTAGAATAATACACATCAGCTATATCTAAAGCAAAATATATACTATTAGTTTCAGAAAATTTTAATTTCAAATATTCTAAATCATCTAATTCTTTTTTGCTTTCTACCTTAGGTGTAGCCTTAGAATTTAAATCAGTAATAACTATTGTGTTAGTTTCTATATTTTTAGGTATATTTTTAATAATGTTATTATTTTTAATATTACTTGATTTTGTTTCACTTGTATTTGATTTAAAAGATGAGTTTTTAACATCTATATTCATAATGCTTAATGATATAGTTTCATTATTTGTAGTATCTGATAAAGTAGTAGTATTAACTTCTTCTTGTTTAGGCATATCTACTAATTTTTTATCATTATCTAGCTTATTACTAATTACTTCTACTGGTTTATTGATAATATTTTTATTATCTAATATTTTTTCTTTTTCTAATTTAACCTTAGTATCATTTATAATCTTTTTAACTTCATTATTACTTTTTTTTACATTAGTTTCTAATTCGCTAGCACCTTTTGAGTATGCAAAATATATTAAAGCAGATATAAAAATAACAAATATAATAAAAGCTAATATGTATAAAAAGATATACTTTTTCTTTTTTTTCTTACTTGAATAAATTTTCCATTTATTTTCTAATTCTATAACTTCATGTAAATTAAGCATTTAATAAACCTTTATCAAGAGCAGCCATTTCTAATACTTTTTCATTGATTTTTGGATTACTAAACTCACTAAATCTTTCTTGCTCGTAAAATTCATATATTTCAAATGCTTTATACAATAACATATTAACAGTTCTTAAGTTTCCTTTAGTAACGCTATATATAAACTTATAATTTTTATTACTAAAAAATCCTTTATCCAAACCATTCTTTAAAGTTTCTAATTTCTTATTAATATAAGTTTTAATTTCATCTTCACTAGATTCACTAAGTTCAATACTTTCCCAAATTCTAGTAGTAAAATGCTCTTGAGCTAAAATATCCTCATCAGCAATTGTCTTATGAACTGTAAATAAGAATTTAAACATTCTAGTATCTGATAATAGTCTAATTTTTTCTATTAATATATTAGGATACATTTGAGCTTCATCAAGCATTACCATATATCCATCGTATTTTAATTCTTCAGGAGTTTGAGTAACTTTATCTTTAAAAATTCTTAAAAAATCTTCGTATTTTTCAATCTCTATATATTCATTAAAAATTTTTCTGTGCAATTCAGTATAAAATCCTGATTCTGAATAAAATGGCTGTTCTAATAATATAATCTTTTTATTTTTTTCTTTTAAATCTTTTTCTATTTTATTTAATAAAAAAGTCTTACCACAACCTGGCTTACCATAAAAC
>NZ_JAHCZE010000024.1:0-23832 GCF_018501205.1 Campylobacter sp. 2018MI01
TTCTGCTCTGTTTTATATCAGCTATGAACCTTTTGTATAAAACAATATCTCGTTTTTATTATTTGAAAAATATTGCTTTTTATTATGTATCATTTTATATCCATCATTTATAAAAACAAGAGCATAATCATCAAATAATACTTCATAATAATCATCATTTTTTCTAGTTTCATATAAACAAAGATTAAGATAATTAGAACTTATAACATTTTTGCTGATTTTACTTAATTCATTAGGTAAATATATCATTTTTTGCCTTTAGTTTTAAAATTTATATATTTTACAAAAGAAAAATTTAATAAAAATTCTTTCGTATATACAAAATATAAATTTTAATTTACAAAAAGTAACACTTTTTCAAAAAAATTAATTTTATTTAATTTATTTTTCATAATTTTTATCATTTTTTGCATATTCTTTCTTAAATACAAAAAATAAAATTTAATTTTTTTGTATATACAAAATTAAGGAGAAATTATGGGAATTTTAAAAGGAACTTTACCAGCTTTATATACACCATATAAAGATGATGGAAGTATTAACGAAGTTGAGTTTTTAAAGATATGTGAATGGGGCATTGAAAAAGGACTTGATGGTTTATTTTGTAATGGTAGTGCGGGAGATTCTCAAGCAATGCCATACGATATGAAAGTAAAAATGCTAGAGCTTTCAATTAAAGCTGCAAATAATAAAGTGCCTGTTATTTGTGGGATAGGAAGTTGTATTTACCAAGAGAGCTTAGACCTTGCAAACGAAGCTTATATAAAAGGGGCTAATGCGCTTTTACTTATGATGCCATATTATTATAAGTTTAATGATGATACGCTTTATACTTATGTAAAAGACTTGCAAGCAAAAGTAAAACTCCCACTTTATATTTACAATATTCCACTTTTTGCACCTGCAATGAGCTTAAATCTAATTGAAAAATTAAGCAAATTACCAAATATTGTAGGTATTAAAGATAGCAGTGGAGATGCTTTGTTGCTAAACCATATTTTAGATGTTGTGCCAAGTGATTTTGATGTATTTGTGGGTCGTGAAGAGCATTATTTTGGAGCTTTAATGATGGGTGCAAAAGGTTCAATGACAAGTGCAGGATGTGTTTTCCCTGACGCTATGAGTGCGATTTATAAAGCATATAATGAGAAAAATTATGAAAGAGCAATCAAGCTTCAAAAAGCCTTGCTACCAGCTATTAGATTTGGAATGAGCTTATCATTTCCTATGGGATTTGCGCTTTTACTTAAAGCTCGTGGTTTTGCTTTTGCAAACAAAAGCATTCACCCACTAAGCGAAGAGACCTTAAAAGCACTTGATGAAAAATTCGAATATGCAAAAGAATTAGTTAAAAATATAGAAAGTGTGTTATGAAAAATAGATTTTTAAAAGTTAGTGAAATTGACAATGTTGCAACTGCAATAAGTGATTTAAATAAAGGCGAAGTTTTTAATGAAGTTACCTTATTAAATGATATTAAAAGCGGACATAAATTCGCTTTAACTGATATTAAAAAAGGTGATTTTATTATTAAATACGGCGAAGTAATAGGAGCAGCTAGTATTGATATAAAAAAAGGCGAGTGGGTTCATACAACCAACACCGAAGGCGTTCGTGGTAGAGGAGATAGCTGTGATAGCTCAAAATTAGAAAATGCTTTAAGATTAAGCATTGAGAGTGCAAATAAGAAAAACCTAAACGCACAAGATTCAAAACACGAAAAAGTAATTTTGAAAGGCTATAGAAGAGAAGATGGTAGTTTTGGCTTAAGAAATAAGGTCTTAATAATTCCTAGTGTTGTATGTGCTAATAAGGTCGTAGAAAACATTGCTAAAGCGTGTCCTGAAGCTGTATATGTAACTCATCAGCACGGATGTAGTCAGCTTGATTTTGATGCAGAGCAAACAAGAATGCTAATGGCTGGAAATTGTGCAAATCCTAATGTATATGCAGCACTTGTAGTTGGGCTTGGTTGTGAGACTATTAGTTCAAATTCTGTTAAAGAATTAGCAAAAAGTTTAGCTCCTTATAAAGATATAAGAGCAATTAGTATTCAAGAGCTAGGTGGCATTACAAATACAACAAATGAAGGCATAAAAATAGTTAAAGATATGCTTGAGAATGCTAGTAAATGTGAATTAAGTGAAGGTGATTTTAGCGATATTATCTTAGGCACTGAATGCGGTGGAAGTGATGCTTATAGTGGGCTTAGTGCAAATCCATCGCTAGGAAGTTTAAGTGATTATGTAGTAGAGAATGGTGGAGCTGTAATTTTAGCTGAAACAACCGAGCTAATAGGAGCTGAAAATATCTTAGCAAGGCGTGCAATTAATGCTGAAGTTGAGAAAAAAATATATGAAAAAATCTATGGCTTTGAAGAAAATGTAAAAAATAGTGGCTCAGACATTCGTGGTGCAAATCCAAGCCCAGGAAATATAGCAGGCGGACTTACTACTATTGAAGAAAAAAGCCTTGGTTGTGTTTATAAAGCAGGGACGAGCAAAGTTGTAGATGTGATTGATTATGCAATGCCAGTTACTAAAAAAGGTCTTACATTTATGGATACTCCAGGAAATGATATAGAGCAGCTTAGTGCTATGGTAGCAGGTGGGGCGAACTTAGTTGTATTTACAACAGGTCGTGGAACTCCAACAGGAAGCCCTGTAACTCCAACGATTAAGCTAAGCACAAATAATTTTTGTGCGAAGAATATGGCTGATGTAATTGACTTAAATGCTGGTGAAATCGTAGATGGTAATAAGTGTAAAGAAGATATTAGAGACGAATTAATTGAATTAATTGTAAGAATAAGCGAAGGTAAATTAACAAAAGCAGAAATCAATAAACAAAATGATTTTAGCGTTTGGAGACTTGCAACAACTTGTTAAGTCGTAATCAAAGGAGGATTACATGGAAAAAATAGTAAATAAAATGTATTTAAAGATAATGCCTTTAATACTTTTAATGTTTTGTTTAGCAATGCTAGATAGATCAAATATTGCTTATGTAAAAGATTATATAGAAATAGACGCTGGTATTAGCAAGGCTGCATATGCTTTAGGTGCAGGGATATTTTTTATAGGCTATGCGATATTTGAAATTCCATCAAATTTATTATTGCATAAATTAGGGGCAAAAATTTGGCTAAGTAGAATTATGATAACTTGGGGACTTGTATGTATGGTTATGATTTACATAAAAGATGAAACAAGTTTTTATATTCTAAGATTTTTATTAGGGCTTAGCGAAGCAGGATTTAGCCCAGGGGTTATTTTATATCTTAGTTATTTTTTCCCTACTATTTATAGGTCAAAAGCTTATGGTTTTTATCAATTAGGAGCACCGCTTGCACTAATGCTTGGTGGCGTAATTACAGGGGCTATATTAGATTATGCACCTAGCATTTGGTTTAAAAATTGGCAATGGATGTTTATTATCCAAGGTGCTATTACTGTTATAGTTGGTTTTTATGCTTATTTTAAACTTGCAAGTAAACCTGAAAATGCTAAATGGTTAAGCGAAGAAGAAAAAGCAATTTTAATTGCTGAACTTGAAAAAGAACAAAATAATAAAGAAGAATTAAATTCTAGCAAAGCTTTATCATCAATTATTGTATGGAAATTCGTTTTAGTTTATTTTGCAATTCAGCTTAGTGTTTATGGGGTTTTATTTTATTTACCTACTCAAGTTTCACATTTTTTAGGGACAAATGTTGGATTAAAGGTTGGAATTATTAGTGCAATTCCTTGGGCTGTTGTATTAATTGCTCTACCTATTGTTACAAGTTATGCTGATAAATTAAGAGCTTGGAGTTCTTTTAGTATTGCATTATTATTGTTAGCTGTTGTTAGTATGTTTTTATCTGTATTTATAAATTCTTTAGCTTTATTTATTTTATTCATATCTTTAGCAGCTGTTGGTTTTATAGCGATTCAGCCTATTTTTTGGAATTTACCAACTCAAATCTTAAAAGGCACAGGAGCAGCAGCAGGAATAGCATTGATTGGGGCTTTAGGCAATCTTGGTGGTTTTGTAGCACCTAATTTAAAAAATTATGCCGAAAGTCAATTTAATAGTTCTTATGCAGGTTTAATTGCTTTATGTTTGGTCGCATTCTTAGGAGTGCTTATGTTAATACATTTAAAAAAATCTTACACAAATATTAAATAAGGAGAAATTATGGATTTAGGATTAAAAGGAAAAGTTGTAGTTGTTACAGGTGGTGGAAAAGGTATTGGTGGTGGCATTAGTATGTGTTTAGCTAATGAAGGTGCAATTCCTGTTATCATATCTCGCTCTAAGCTTGATAGTGATTTTGAAAGCAAAATTAAAGTACTTTGCCCAAATTACGGCTTTTATCAATTAGATTTATCAAAATGGCAAGAAATTAGTGCAGTTGTAGAGCAAATTGTGGCTAAATATGGCTCAATTTACGCACTTGTTAATAATGCAGGTATGAATGATAATCTTCATATTGAAAGTGCTACGACAGAGGAGCTTATTAAAAGTTATGAGAGTAATTTATTTCATTATTATGAAATGACAAAATGCTGCCTTCCACATATTAAAAAAGAGCAAGGAAGTATTTTAAATATCTCAAGTAAAACAGGTATCACAGGTCAAGGAAGAACAACAGCATACGCAAGTGCAAAGGGCGCTCAAATAGCTATGACAAGAGAGTGGGCTTGCGCTTTTGCACCTGATAATGTTAGAGTAAATTGTATTTGCCCTGCTGAAGTTTGGACTCCACTTTATGAAAAATGGATTAAAAATTTCTCTGACCCTGAAAAACAATATCAAGAAATTGCAAAATTTATTCCGCTAGGTCATCGCTTTACAACTTGCGAAGAGATAGCTGATACTGCAGTATTTACAATAAGCCCAAGAGCATCTCACACAACAGGGCAGATTTTAACTCCAGATGGTGGTTATATGCATCTTGATCGTGCATTAAACTGGGAAAATTAAGGAGAGAAAATGAATAAAAATGTAAAAATTGCAATTATTTTAGTAACTTCATTGTTTTTCTTATGGGGTGTTAGCTATGGACTTGTTGATGTTATGAATAAAAACTTTCAAAATCATCTAGGCATTACTCAACAAAATAGTGGCTACTTGCAAATGGCTTATTTTGGGGCGTATTTTGTGATGGCACTTCCTGCTGGCTGGATAGCTTCAAGATTTTCTTATAAGGTTGGGATTATTACAGGATTAGCACTTTATGCGATTGGTTGCTTACTAATAATTCCTGCAACTAATATGGCTAGTTTTTCTATGTTTTTATTTGCATTTTTCATTCTTGCGTGCGGGCTTGGAGCACTTGAGACTAATGCAAATCCTTATATGACAAAGCTAGGAGATGAGAAAAACGCTTCTTTTAGAATTAATGCAGCTCAAAGCTTTAATGGTTTTGGACAATTTGTTGGACCTATTATTGGTGGAAGTTTATTCTTATCAATCACTCATAGTGGCGAAAATGCAAGTTCTGCAGAAAAAGAACAGGCATTACTTGAAAATATGTTTAATGTGCAAATGGTTTATGTAGGAATTGCTTTAGTAGTGTTTTTAATCTTACTTGCATTTGTATTTAATAAAATTCCAGAAGGTAGCGAAGTAAGTGAAGAAGTAGAGTATAAAGACAACTCAAAATCAATTGATGTATTTAAACATAGACATTTTAACTTAGGCGTATTAGCTCAATTTTTATATGTTGCAGCTCAAGTTGGAGCAGGAGCGTTTTTTATAAATTACTCAGTAGAACATACAGCAAGTTTAGGAGAAAAAGCTTTAAGCGATGAAAAATCAGCATATTTTTTCTCAGCTGCACTTGTAGCGTTTATGGTAGGAAGAATTGTTACAACTCCACTTATGAAAAAATTTAAAGGCGAGAGTATTTTGGGGCTTTATTCATTAATAAATGTTGCGTTGTGCTTTTATTTATATATTGCTGATGGAATGATTAGTGTTTATGCTTTAATTTTAGTATTTTTCTTTATGAGTATTAGTTTTCCTACTATTTTTGCCGTTGCTACAAAGGATTTGCCATTAAATCAAGTAAAACTTGGTGGCTCAATCTTAGTAATGAGTATTTGTGGTGGTGCAATAATGCCTACAATTATGGGTTCAATAAATGATAGTTATGGCACAGGTGCGGGATTTTTGGCTTTAGCTCCTTGTTTTTTATATGTAGCATTATATAGCTTTTTATGGACTAAAAAGTCATGAAAATAATTGATACGCATTTTCATATATGGGATAAAAATGATATTAGTTGGGTGCAAAACGCCCCAACTAGATTGCAAAGAGATTTTTCTTTTGATGAATATTTAGATGAGTTTAGCAAAAGTGATTTTTTAGGTGGGGTTTATGTAGAAATAAATGCAAATAATCCTAGCCAAGAGAGTGCAAAAATGCTTAGCTTTAAACATAAAAAATTACTTGCTTTATGCCTTGCTACGATAGGTGGTGCTAGTTTTAGAGAAGTTTTACATACAAAGCCAAGTGGATATTGCTTAGGCAGTGAGTTTAAAAAGACTATTAATTTAGTAAATGCAAATGATTTAATGTTTGAAGTTTGTATAAATGAAGATGAGCTAAGTAATTTTAGTAAAATTGCAAAGGAATTTAAATCAGGAATTATCTTTAATCATTTTGCAAATATTAAGGATTTTAGCGGCGAAGATAGTTTAAGGCAAATTGCTAAAAAAGAAAATATTTATATGAAATTATCTTGTCAAGATGATTTTATTTTAGGTAAGGATTATTCAAAATTACTTGATATGGCATTTAATATTTTTGGAGAAAGTAGAATTTGTTTTGGCTCAAACTATCCTGTAAGCGAGTTAAAACCAAATGAATGGATTAGAATAATTGAAAATCATTTTAAAAGTGATGATTTAAAAGAAAAGATTTTTTATTTAAATGCAAAAGAAATTTATAAGATAAAGGAGATTTAAAATGCAAAGATTTGGGCAAATTATAAAAGTTATTCCGGAAAAATTAGCTGAATACGAAAGACTTCACGCAAACCCTATGGAAGGTGTAAATGAGATGATAAAGGCTTGTAATATTCGTAATTATTCAATTTATAATTTTGGCGAATATCTATTCGCTTATTTTGAGTATGTAGGGAGTGATTACGAAGCTGATATGGCAAAAATGGCAGCTGATGAGAATACTCGTAAGTGGTGGGCTTGTACAGACCCTTGCCAAATATCGCTTGGCTATGCAGGTCAAAAATGGCTTAATATGAAAGAAGTTTATCATTTAGATTAGACTTTTCATATTAAGTTTAAAATAATTCTTATTTAACTAAATTAAATAAGAATTAAAAATATTTATATAAAGAAAAGTTCTTTAGCATTATCTTGTAATATAATTTTAGCTTTATCATTAGTAACTTTTAAAAAATCATCTAAAGCTTTTTGATAATTTATTTTGCTTTCGTAATTTGTATGCGGCCAATCACTTCCATAAACAAAGCGTTTTATATCAAAAATATCGCTTAATTTATCAAATACATCTTTACTAAACGCTAAATCTTCATCTAATCTATAAAACCCACTTACTTTAAAGTTAATATCTAAATTTTTATAATTATTAAACTCATCTAATAATTTAAAAGTATCTTTATTAGGTCTTGCAAGATGATCAATCATAATTTTTACATTATATTTGGCTAAATCATCAATGATAAATAATAATTTATCTAATTCTTTATGTAATTCTATGTGAAGATTAAATTCTTTAATATACTCTAAAGCTTCTTTATAATCATCAAAATTAGGCTTATCTTTTCCTATTAGATTAAGCCTTAATCCACAGACATTTTTTTCTTTTAAATCACTAATATTATTAGGGTCAATTACCACAATTCCCCTTAAATTAGAATGCTCTTTTAAAGCTTGTAATAAATATGAATTATCAAAACCTAAAAAACTAGGCTGAACTAAAACTCCATAAGAAAAATTAAATTCCTTTAAATTAGCCAAATATTGTTCGCAACTTGCATCATAATTTGGCACATATCTAACTACATTAGCCGAACTTATATTTGCTCTAAAAATGTGAGCGTGAGTATCTATATACATAAGCTTTCCTTAAAAAATATTCATAACAATAATTCCAGCAATTAATGCTGCTATAAAACCTATAGGAATTGCTCTTACAAGTAAGCCTTTAAATAAACTATCCTTATGCTCGTTTGCAATCGCTCCTAAAACCAATGAACCTCCAGAGCTAAATGGAGAAATAGCACTAGCTTGTGCTCCAATTACTATGCAAGTAAATAGCACAACTTCACTAAAACCACTTGCATTGCTTAATGTAGGCACAAGTGGGAAAAGTGCAGGAGTAACCACTCCTAAAGTGCTAGAAAATAGCGACATAATAGCTGCAATTATCATCATCATAATAGGGACAATTATTTTTGGCACATTACTTTCTACAAAGCCTGATAATTGATTAATCACGCCTGCTTTAGTAGCAATGCTAACAAGTATCCCAACTCCGCAAATCATAATCAAAGTTCCCCAAGGAATAAGTGCTATAACTTGCTTTTCATCCCCTAATTTTAAAAGCAATGATATAGCTACAAAAACAATAGCTATTAATCCTATATCTATTTTAGAATTTATAAAAGTTATAGTTTTTTCATTGGGAAATGCTATGTGTAATAAAGGAAATGCTAATACAAAAACCATCATAAGCGCCATTAAAATTAGTGTGGTTTTTTGTTTATCATTAAAAGTAATTTTTTCGCTTAATAATTCTATTTTTATATTAGATTTTTTTGCTTTAAATACAAAAAGACTGATTACAAAAATAGGCAAAATAAAAGTAAATAAAAATATCACAAAAGCATTAGAAAATGCAATATCGGGATTTATACTTGATTTTTCCATAAGAGAGCGAAATATTATCCCACTTTGAGAAGTTGGAAAATTTGCCCCGCCTAAAGCACCATAATTAATAGCCATAGCTCCACCAACCCTATCAAGACCTGTTTTTTCGCAGAGTAAAAAAGTAATTGGAGCCATAAAGGCTAAAACACTATAAAATCCAGCACCCATTGCAGCAATTAAAGCCGATACTAAAAATATAGCATAAGGTAAAAAATACGGATAATTTTCAAATTTTTTAATCAAAAATGCAGCTAGTTTTTCTAATGTCCCATTAACACTTGCAAAATTATAAAATAACGAAACCGCAAAAATAACAAAAAATATAGAAACAGGCCAATAAGAAATAATTTCTTTAGGCTTTAAATCCATAAAAAACGCACCGATAATATAGGCAAATATAATTGCAAAAAATCCTATATTTAAACGAGTTTTATAGCCAATTAGAATTGATAAAACAATGGCTAAGATAATAAAACTTGTAAGCATATTAATCCTTTAATTAAAAATCTTTTTTTAAATTCTTTTTTAAATTCCAAATAATTTATGTAAAATAACATTAATTTGATTAACGAAGAAAAAAGGAGAAATAATATGAATAATTATGAATTATTTTATAATGAAGCTAAGAATATGTTTAAAGATAGGATATTTAATGACTATCTTAGATGTTTTGCTTATGGAATTGATGCGTCTTGCTATAAATATGTCCCTAAGATAGTAGTAATAGCAAGAAATGAGAGCGAAATACAAGAAATAATTAGACTAGCAAATAAATATAAAACTCCATTAAACTTTAGAGCAGCAGGAACTAGCTTAAGTGGTCAAAGCTCAACGGATAGTGTTTTAGTAGTAATTAAGTTTGCATTCAAAAAAATCGCTATAAATGATGATGCTAGCGAGATTAGTTTAGGTTGTGGTGTTGTTGGAGTTAATGCTAATTTATCATTAGCTAAATTAAGTAAAAAAATTGGTCCAGACCCTGCTACTATTAATTCAGCTTTAATTGGTGGTATTGTTGCTAACAACTCAAGTGGTATGTGTTGTGGAACCAAGGATAATTCTTATAAAACTTTAAATAGTATTAGAGTGATATTAAATGATGGAACTATCCTAGATACTAAAGATAAAGCAAATGTGGAAGAATTTAAAAGAACTCACGCTAATTTAATTAATGAAATTAGAGCTATTAAAGAAGAGATTAAAAATGATAGCGAATTATATGAATTAATTAAACGCAAATTTAAAATCAAAAACACAACAGGCTATGCTATAAATTCTTTCATTGATTATGATGATGAAATAGATATTTTAGCTCATTTATTTGTAGGTAGCGAAGGGACTTTAGGTTTTGTTAGTGAAGCAAGACTTAAAACTATTGATGATTTACCTTATAAAGCCTGTGCTTTATTGTTTTTTAATGATATTAGTGATGCTGCAAATACTATTAGTGAATTTGCAAAATATGATTTTATAAATTCAGCTGAAATTATGGATTATGCTAGTTTAAAAGCTGCTAGTAGTTATGATGAATTAAAAGATTTATTAAGTGATATAAAAGACAATAATACCTGTGTATTAATTCAAACTGAAAGCGATAATGAAGAAGTTTTAAATGCAAATATAGTTAAAATTAAAGAGCTTTCAAGTAAAACTTTTAAATCATATTATTCTAAAGAAAAAAGCGAATATGATTTATGGTGGAAGATTAGAAAAGCGCTTTTACCAATAGCAGCTAGTAAAAGACCTGTTGGAGCTACTGTTATTACTGAAGATGTGTGTTTTGAGATAAAAGATTTAGCAAATGGTATTAGTGCTATTCAAGATTTATTTAAAGAATTTAATTTTGAAGGTATTATTTTTGGTCACGCATTAGCTGGAAATATTCATTTTATCATCACTCCTAATTTAAATGACAAAACCGAATTTGAAAATTTTGCAAAATTAGTAGAAAAAATGTCAAGTGTAGTAGCTAGTTTTGGTGGAAGTATCAAAGCAGAGCATGGCACAGGAAGAATGGTTGCACCTTTTGTTGAGATTGAGTGGGGTAAAAAAGCTTATGCTATAAACTGCAAGATAAAAGATATTCTTGATAAAGATAATATATTTAATCCTGATGTAATTATTACAAAAGATAAAGATATTTATAAGAAAAATATCAAAAACCAAAGCCCTGTTGATGAAGCTTTAAATTTATGTATGGAATGTGGATTTTGCGAGAGATTTTGTCCATCAAATGAAATCAGCCTAAGCCCTAGACAAAGAATTGCAGTGCTTAAAGAGATGAAGAGTTTAGAAGAATTAAACGACGAAGATAGCAAGAAAAAATTAAAAGATATGAAAAAGCTTTATAATTTTTATGTAGATACTACCTGTGCTGCTTGTGGGGTTTGTTCTATGGTATGTCCTTTAGGTATTAATTTTGCTGATTTTAGCTTAAAATATAGAAAAGCAAATCAAGGAGCTATTTCAAGAATTATCGGTAATTTTGCTTATAATCACCACGAAACTACTTTAGCTCTAGCAAAAACTTCTTTAAAAATTGCTAATAAATTTGATAATTACAAATTAAATAATTTACTAGCTACATTTAATTTACCACAAAGTAGAAATTACTTGCCTAGAGCAAATGATTATAAGTATTCAACAAATACTCAAGAAGAAAATGTTATATATTTTACAAGTTGTTTAAATAAAGCATTTAAGCCTAATGCAAAAATGAGTGATAAAAGAAGCATTCAAGAAGTATTTGAAAGTCTATGTAAAAAGGCAGGAATTGGAATAATCTACGCTCCAAATGATTTATGCTGTGGAAAGGCTTATGAGAATTATGAAAATATTCAAATTGCTAATGAAGCAAAATTAAATGAGTATTTATCTAATCAAAATTGCAGCGTTGTGATTGATCATTCTGCCTGTTCGGCTAAGGTAGTTAAAAATCATAAAGGTAAAGTTTATGATTTGAGTGAATATTTATACAAAGTAATTGCTCCAAGATTAAAAATCACAAAAGTAAATGAGCCAATAGGCCTATATATTATGTGTGCTGCTAGAAAAATGCATATAGAAGATAGCATAATGAGTTTAGCTAAATTATGTGCTGATGAAATAGTAATTGATAATGATACATATTGCTGTGGATTTGCTGGATATAAGGGCTTTTTAACTCCTAAGCTAAATATAAGTGCTACAAATAATTTTAAGAAATTTTACTCAAGCACTAATGTTAAAAGAGGCTTTAGTTCATCTAGCACTTGCGAAGTAGGACTTAGCGATGCTACTAATATGTCTTGGCAACATATTGCTTATTTATTAGACGAATGCAGTAATTAATCATTGAAAGAATTTGAAAATTAATTTTCAAATTCTTTAATCTTGTGTTACGAAAAGTAATACAAGCTTAAATATTTTTCTTTTTTTCTATCTTTTTATCAATATATCTAGTATCCTAAAAACATAAGTTAATAAAGGAGTAAAATGAAAACTTATGTTTCTAAATTAGTATTAAAAGATACTATAGGTATTGGTGTTTTAGTTGTTAAAGAAGAGCTCTTTAGTAGAGTAGAATTATTTTTAGAAAAAGATTATCAAAAGAGCATAAAAGAATTAGCAAATATTTATGGTTTTAGTGAAGACGCAATTGATTTAAGAGATAAGATTATTTTTCCATCGGCTATTGATTCTCAAGTGCATTCTCGTTCTCAAGCAAATAATGAAGATTTTGAACTAGCAAGCAAACAAGCAAGTGCAGGTGGTGTTAGTGTAATGGTGGAAATGCCTTATGATGCAGGATTACTTATATCAAACGCAAATAATTTTAATAAAAAATTAAAAGATGGCTTAGAAAATTCTTATGTTGATTTTGCTCTTTATGCAACCATAAATCCAGAAGATGGTATAAAAAATATTGAAGAATTAATAAAATTAGGTGCTTGTGGCTTTAAATTATCTTTATTCGGAACAGACCCTGTTAGATTTCCTAGAATACCACCATATTTAATGTATGAAGTTATGCTTGAATGTGCAAAATATGATGTAATGGTAGGAGTGCATAATGAAGACCATGAAAGTGTTATTTATCTAACTGAAAAAATAAAACAAGAAAGAACAGACTATAAAGCACATAATTTATCTCGCCCTGAGTGGGTTGAAAATATAGCTGTAAATACTATATATGAATTAGGAGCTAGTGCAAGAGCAAAAGCTCATGTTGTTCATGCTTCTAATAAAAGAGCTTTAGAAATTGCTAATAATTATAAAAAAGATGGATATAAAGCTAGTGTTGAATGCTGTTTGCATTATTTAATTTGCTCTGAAGAAGATGAGGTTAGAAGATTAAATGGTATTGCTAAAATCAACCCACCAATAAGAGATTTAGCCAACAAAGAAGCTATATGGGAATGTTTAAAAAATGGCTTAGTTGATGTAGTTTCAACAGACCATGTAAGATGGAGTAAAGATAGAAAAAGTAATGAGAATATATTTTTAAATTCTAGTGGAGCTGCCGGTCTTGAAGTGTTATTACCTTTATTTTTAAGTGAATGTAAAAAAAGAAATGTAGATTTAAGTTTAGCTTCTAAATTACTATCAACTAATCCAGCGAAATTGTTTAAATTGCCAAATAAAGGAGAATTAAAAGCTGGAAATGATGCTGATTTTGTTATTTTAAGCGAAGATACTTATAAGTATTATGCAAAAGATGGTTTTAGTAATCTTGATTATAGTTTGTATGAAGGCTATGAAATGCTTTATAAAATAAATGAACACTATGTTAGGGGTAATAAAGTATTTGATGGTAAAAATGTATATAAATTTAATGCAAAATTTATAAATCCTAACGAGAATTGATATGAAAATACTTGCAGATGATATTAAATTTCATATAAATAATTTAGCAAAAATTACAGAAACAAATCGTCCTTTTACTAGATTGGTATTTACTAATACTTACGAAGAAGGTAGAAAATATATTAAAAATCATTTTTTAAATTTAGGACTTAATGTTATATATGATGATTTTGCCAATATGTTAGCTATTAAAAAGGGCAAAAGTAATGAATGTATTATAATAGGTTCTCATAGCGATACCGTTGCTAGTGGTGGTAGATTTGATGGAGTTTTAGGTGTTGTATCTGCTATGGTAATTGCTACAGCTTTAAAAGATATACAATTAGATAAAACTTTAATTTTTTGTGATTATTTAGGAGAAGAGCCTAATTATTTTGGTTTATCTTGCGTAGGTTCTAGGGGAATGTCTGGTAATTTGAGTAAAGAACAACTTGATATTAAAGTTAATGATACTAAATTATCAGATATGATAATCAAATCAGGTGGCAATAAATCATTTAGAACTTTTAATGAATTAGGAATAGGTAAGCTTATTGAAAGTTATGAATTGCATATTGAACAAGGAAATATGTTAGAGAGTTTAAATACTAAGATTGGTATTGTAAATAAAATTGTAGGTATTTCAAGATTTAATGTGGAATTTAAAGGTTTAAGCAATCACGCAGGAACAACAGCTATGCATTTAAGAAAAGATGCTTTATTAAATTCTTCAAAATTTATTGTATGGTTAAATGATAAAGCTATTGAGTATTCTAAACAAGCTTATACGGTAGCAACCGTTGGGGCGTGTAGTGTAATGCCTAATGCTGCTAATGTTATTTCTAATAGTGTAAAAATAAGTATAGATTTAAGAAGTGAAGATGATTTAATAAGAATAAATTTTATTAAAGAAATTGAAGAAAAGCTAAAAGATTTAGACGCTAATTATAAATTAGTATCAGATTCTAATGCTACTCCTGCTGATGATTTAATTATTAAGAATTTAAAACAAACAGCAGATGAGCTACAAGTAAGTAATATTATTATGCCAAGTGGGGCAGGGCATGATAGTGCTTTTATAGCTAAGATAGCTTCTATGGGTATGATTTTTATACCTAGCAAAAATGGTTTATCTCATCATCCTGATGAAGAAAGCTCATTTGAAGATGCAGCTATTGGCACTCAAATTATTTTAAATAACATATTAAGGAGTGGTTATGAAAAATAGAACAAGAACCGTTATAGCAGCTTCTATGGGTAATGCTTTAGAATGGTATGATTTTTCTTTATTCGCATTTTTTGCAGTATATATTAGTGCTAATTTTTTTCCAAAAGAAGCAGACCCAATTACTAATATGATTAATACTTTTTTATTATTTGGGGTTGGTTTTATAGCAAGACCTATTGGTGCTATATTATGTGGTTATATAGGTGATAAATATGGTAGGAAAAAGTCTTTATTGCTAACTATTTCAACAATGGCTATAGGAATAATTATTATAGTATTAACTCCAAAATTTCAAGATATAGGATATTTAGCTCCTATTATGCTTTTAGTAGCAAGATTATTTCAAGGATTTAGTGCAGGTGGAGAAATCGGTGGAGCAACTAGTTATTTATTAGAAAATGCTGATAAAAAGCAAAGATTATTATATGCTTCATTTTTGCAATCAACCATTGGAATTGCTAATATATTATCTGCATTAGCTGGGGTTATTATTACTACTATATTTACTACTCAAGATATTTATGATGGTGCTTGGAAATATGCTTTTGCTTTCGGGCTTTTGATTATTCCTATTGGCGTATATATTCGTAATAAATCTAATGAAAGTGCAGTTTTTATTGAGCAACAAAAAGAGAACAAAAACAAAGCACCTTTAAAAGATTTATTAAAAGATTATAAAGGTAGAATTTTTACAGGTATGCTCTTTAGTACATTATGGACTGCTGGAGTTTATAGTTTAATTATTTTTATGCCTACTTTTTATCATAAATTCTTAGGCTATGATATGCAATTAGGCTATACGGCTAGTTTTTTAGGAAATATATTTTTGACATTAGGGTGTTTTTTTGCAGTGTTTATAGCACATAAAATTGGTCTTATAAAATCTCTTATGATTTCTATTGGACTCTTATCTTTTATTCCATTTTTGGCTTTATATGTTTTATTAGGTAGTAGTAATGCTTTTTTATTATTTGCTATTCATATAATTTTATGTTTATTAATTAGCTTTTTTGTTGGATTAGCACCTGCTATTATGAGTTTATTATTTCCTGCTCATGTAAGAAGTAGTGGTTTGAGTATTTCTTATAATTTAGTTGCAATATTTTTTGCAGGATTTACTCCGGCAATTATTACATATTTAGCAAAATTTAGCTTATTTGCTCCTGCTGCTTGGACTTTATTGTCTTGTATTTTAGCTTTTTGGGGAGTTGTAAGAATGAAAAAATTAGGTCTTGATAATTGGCAAGAGTTTTAATTAAAAAGAATTTGAAAATTAATTTTCAAATTCTTTAATTGTTTTAGACTTGTCTTATTACATCAATTACACTGCCATCACGATATTCAACGACGGCTACTATTCTTTTATTTGATTTTTCATACTCACAAACTCCGCAAATATTATTTGCAATACTAGCTAAGTCTTTTATATCAAGTATTTTTAGCCTTGAGTTTTTTAAGGTTTTTGCTAAAGTTTTATCATTTAGTGCAATTCCGTATTCGCAAACAAGTGCATTAATGCTTTCTCCTGGAGTTGTAATTGAGTTTATTTTTTCTTTAACGATAGCTTTTCTAGTCCTAATTAAATTAGTAGTAATTATTGCTAGTTTTGCTCCTGCAGCAGCGTCGCTATGTCCACCACTTCCGCCCATAATATATCCATTTGAACTAGTCATTACATTGGTATTAAAATTAGTATCAACTTCAGTTGCTCCTAAAACAACGCAATCAAGTCTATTTACTATAGGAGAGCTTGTGTGAATGTTTGCATACAAACTTGAGCTAACTTCGTAATGATTAGGATTAGTTTGCAATGATTTTAAAGCTTCTAAATCAAAACCTTGAACATCAAAAATATTATTAAAATACCCTTCATTATATAAACTAACTAAATATGCAGTTATTCCGCCCATAATAAATGAGCCTTTGATATTTTTTTCTTTCATAATTTCTTTTACATAATGAGCACTTGCAAGGCTTATCCCACCAGCTCCTGTTTGAAATGAAAAACCATCTTTTAAAAGCCCACTTTCATCTATTAAATTAGCCGTTGTTTTAGCAATTTTTAGCTGAATTGGGTCTTTTGTAATATCAGTTGTGCCTGATTTAATACCATTTGGATCACCTATCTCATCAACCATTAAAATATAATCAATCTTATCTTGAGTAATACTAGGATTGCTTAATGGATAAGGATATATAGTATCACTTACTGCAACGCTAACTTTAGCAAAGTCTGCATCAGGCATAGCATAACCGATTGAACCAAAGGCATTTTTACCCATAGTGCCGTTTATATTCCCTGCGTTATCAGTTGCACTAGCTGCAATAAATGCTACATCAATTTCTAAATCCCCAGCATAAATTGCTCTAGCACGACCGCCGTGGGTTCTAAAAATAGCTACTTTTTTAAATTCTCCACGAGAAATAGCATTTGCGACTTTTCCTGTGCAATAGTTTGTATCTATTTGAGTTATTATTCCTTTTTTTGCATATTCTACTAAAAAATCATGAGTTGGAAAAATTGCACTAATTGCTAGTTTTAAATCATTTATGCCTAGCTCTTCACAAGCTTGTAAGATAATTCCTACTACTTTATCTCCATTTCTTAGATGATGATGAAATGATATTGTATCTCCACTTTTTAAGCCTGTTTTTTTGATTAATTCTTTTACATTTGTATAGACTTTATTATCAGTTGGGTTTGATAATTTTATATGCTTTTTAAGTGATTTTTCTTTAGGTTTTAAACTAAATGCTCCGTTAAAAGCAATTACTTCTCCATAATCTTTAATATAATCAATATTCATAGAATTTCCTTTAAAATCTTTTTAGCACGACTAACAATAGGTGCATCAATCATTTTGCCGTTTAGTGAAATTACTCCACTTTTTTTAAGTTCGGCTTCTTTTATAGCGTTTAGGACTTGATTAGCCCAGATTATTTCTTTTTCGCTAGGTTTAAAGCAATTATGAATAATATCAATATGCCTTGGGCTAATTACTAATTTGCCATCAAATCCTAGATTTTTAATATAAGTTGTATCGGCTATTAATCCATTTTCATCATTTATATTTGTATATGGAGTATCTATTGCATCTATTTTTGCAGCCTTACATACATTTAATAAATAATTTCTAGCAAAATCAATCTCAACTCCACTCTCGCTTCTTCTTGCACCAATTTCGCTCGTATAATCTTCTGCACCAAAGCAAATAGCACTAACGCCATTTAAAAATGCTAATTCTTTAGCATTCAATAAGCCAAGTGGAGTTTCTATTAAAAGTAAAATTTCAATTTTTGGATTTAAATTCTTAGTGTATTTGATAAGTTCTTTAATCTCTTCTACATTTTCAGCTTTTGGGATTAATATGCTATTAATTTTAGTTTTTGATAGTGCTAAAATATCGTTTTTTGCATTCTCTAAATTAATCCTAACTATTTTTTCACATTCATAATTTAGCATAGTTAAGGCATTGCAAACTAGATTTAAGGCACTATCTTTTTGCATAGGACTTACTGCATCTTCTAAGTCAAATATAATAGCATCAGCTCCAAATAATCCTGCGTTTTGAATATTTCCTGCATTATTTCCTGGTATAAATAGCAATGTTCTTCTCATTTTTCTAACCTTTCTAATGCTGTTTTTAGCCTTGCTAAGATACAAAAATCTAAAGCACCTTTATCATTTATCTCTATTAAAACATTTGTATTTTTGTGTTCTTTACAATAATTTTGAATTAAGTTCTTAATATGTTTTGCATAAGGATTTTCTTCTTCATTTATAAATACGATTTGAAATTCCTTATGTTTTTGAATATTAATTAAACAATCATTTGATTCAATAGTTCCAACGCTAATCATCTTAAACTCCAAATTGTGCAAATAAAAATGTAGCAGCTATAACCGTGCAAGCCCCACCAATTCTAGTTGAAATCTGTGCAAATGGCATAAGCTCCATTCTATTACAAGAGCCTAGAATTGCAACATCTCCTGTGCCACCAAGTCCTGAATGACAAACCATAACGCAAGAGCATTCAATCTCAAACATATTTAAAAACTTTGCACAAAAATACCCAGTAAGTGCCATAGTAGTAACTACGCTAAAGCAAATTATTATAAAAGCAATATTAATTGCAGCAATTACATCTTTCCAAGGTGTCCAAATAACTCCAACACCTACTAAAAGAGCCCAAGTTAGGTTTTTGCTTACAAATTGATATATGAAATTAGCTCCGTATTCTAGGCTTTTTGGCATTATGTTTAAAACTTTTGTAATAGCAGCCATAATAATCATAATAATTGGAGCAGGAATTGAAATTATCATATTTAATAATTTTCCTATTAAAAAATAGCATACCGCAACGAGCAAACCAGCACCCATTAATTTAATATCAAAAGGCAAGGTATCGTTATTTAAAGAATTGATATTTTCTTCCTTAGTTTTTACTAAAAGCCCGTTTCCACTTAAATGTGGCTTTTTTAGAGCTAGATTTTTTAAATATCCTGCATAAGCAATTGCAAATAAGTTTCCAAGCATTGCAGCAGGTGCTAGAAGTGCTATTATATTTGATGAATTGGCATTGCCTAAAATTTCTGAATAAGCAACACTTAGTGGGATAATTCCCTCTCCAACTCCGCCGCTTAAGATAGGAATTGCTATATAAAATACAGCGTGAGCTCCGCCAATGCTAGTAACTGAACCTATTAAATATGCTACTATAATAGCTAAAAAAGTTCCTATAAATAAAGGTATAAACATTTTTAAAAACCCTGCAATTAAAATTGCTCGTTTCATACTTAATATACTTCCAACTACTAAAACGCTTATATAAAGATATAAGAAATTAGATTGCTTAATGAAAAATGTTATAGCATCTATTGAGTTTTGATTTAATAAACCATAATAAACCATACAAGATGGAACAAAAATGCTTAATATAGCTGGTCCGCCAATATTTTTTAAAATAGGCACTTTCATACCAATTTCGCCAAGCAGTATTCCTAAAATCATAGTAATAGCAAGTCCGCCTACCATATCTTTAGGAAGTTTTCCAAAATAGCAAGTGAAAAATACAATAAGTGCAAATACACAAAATGCGTATAAATTTACACCACCTATTTGTCTTTCTTTCATAAAAACTCCTTTAAAAATAATTTGAGTTTTCATTTTAAGAAGAATTAAGATTTTGTAAATTTAAGTAATTTAAAAAAGCTTTTAAATAATTAAAATAAGTAAATTAGTTTAATTTATAATATATTTGTGGTCTTCCTTTGGCTTTATATTCTAGTTTTGAAGTAATGTAATTAATTTGTTCTAAATAAGTTAGATATTTTCTAAGAGATATTTTAGAAATATTTGTTAGTTTTTCTAATTCATTGACATTAAACCAAGTATTAAATTCTTTTATTTTATCTTTTATAAGAGCTAAAGAATTTTTATCAATTCCTTTTGGTAATTCATCAATTTGTTTATAAAGAGCTTTATCAATATTTTCTTGATTGATTTTGCTATTTAGTAGATTTCTTCTTAACTTATATTGATTTAGCGAGCTTTCAAGCCTATTTTGTTTAAATGGTTTTAGAATATAATCAATTACTCCTAGATTTAAGCTTTTTTGTAAGCTTAAGCTATCATTTCTAGCAGAAATTACAATAATATCAATCTTACTAAACTCACTTTTAATTCTTCTAATAAGCTCAATTCCATCAGTATTTGGCAAGGTTAAATCAAGCAATATTAAATCTATTTCATTACTTAGCAAATAATTTATAGCATCATCTACTTTAGTAAAACAAGCTAGTAATTTAAACTCACTTACTGATAAAAGAATGTTTTTATTAATATCTTGCACCATCAAATCATCTTCAACTATTATTGTCTTAATCATTATTAATCCTTAAAATTACACTAAAAGAGCTTCCATTTTTTAATTTACTAACACTTATTGTTCCATCATAATTAGCAACAATTTTAGCACATAAATAAAGTCCATATCCTCTAAATTCACCCTTAGTAGAATAGCCTTTAGTAAATAAGTTTTCTTTATTTTGAATGCCGCAGCCATTGTCTTTACATTGAATTTTTAGGTAGTTTTTATTATTTTTTATAAATATTTCTATATTTTTATTTTCTGTATTGCTTAATGCGTCTATTGAATTATTTATTAAATTTGAAAGAATGCTAATAATATCATTTTGTAAATTACTATCATTTAAATTATCTAAAAATGATTTTTTATTAAGATTTATATTGATTTTCAATTCTTTTGCAAAGGCGAATTTGCTTTCACAAAAAGCTAGGATTACTTTATCATTGATATTGCATAATAATTTATTTAAATTCTCTTTATTTTTTAAAATCAATTCATCACAATAATTTTTTGCTTCATTTATATTATTATTTTCTAATAAGGCATTTATTATGTGAAGTTTGTTTGAGAATTCGTGATGATTTGCTCTTAGGGCTTCGGCGTATTTTTTGACATCTATTAGCTCATTTGCTAATTTTTTAACTTCTTTTATATCTTTAAAAGACGCTACAACTCCTGCTATATTATTATCTATAAAGTATGGAATTCTATTTGTTAAAATTGTGATTTCGTTTAATATTTGCTCTTGATTTAATTCAGCTATTTTTGTATTTAATACTTTTTGCATATTTGAATGCGGGATAATATTGGCATTTTTTCCTATTAAGTCATTATCTACTAAGGCTAGTTTAAAAATATCTTTAGCTTTATCATTTATTAAAGTAATGGTGTTTTTATCATCTACTGCAATTATCCCATCATTTAAGGATTGCAAGATAGCGTTTTGTCTTGCAACTAAACTAGCTATTTGTTTTGGTTCATAACCTAATAATATGTTTTTTATATTTTTATTTAGTATTTTTGCTAGTATTAAAATGATTATTATAAAAATAATTATCAAAACAAAATTATATTTATTTTCTTCTAAAATTATTTGATTTAGATAATCTACGAATACTCCAACTATTACAGCACCTATAATTTGATTATCTTTATAAATTGGGCTAAAGCTTCTAATTGAGCGTTTTAAAGAACCTTTTGCTATTGAGATATAATGTCCTTGTCCGTTTAAGACTTGCTTAGTGTCCCCACCTTCTACTAAAGTGCCTATTAAATCTTTATTAGGGTGGGTTAGTCGCTTTTGGTTTTTATCTATTATTACTATGAAATCAAGATTTAATTCTTTACTTAATTTGTTTATATCTTCATTTAAATTAGGATTATTTATATCAATATTTTTTGCTAGAGTTTTTGATATTGCTTCTATTTTATGAGTAATTTCGTTTTCAATTAATTTTTTGCTTTGTATAAAAATAAAAACAGATGTAATGCTTAAAACTATAAAAGAAATTAAAAAAAATGTTAAAGTAATTTTTGTAAATAATCTCATTTAAAATTCCTAATAGTTTTTTGGATACATTATATTAAAATCATTTAAGGAATTTGAAATTATGCAAAAAGATTTGCTTCAGCTAGTTTTAGAACAAAAAGAAAAGAGATTTAATGCAAGACTTGAATACGAAAATATTTATAAAACTCCTGTAATTTGCTTTAGCCTAAATCTTCCTTATATGTATAAAATAGCTAATATTAGTGAAGTTAAAGAATTGTTTTTATTTGGAATTAACGAAGTGCTTAGTTTAGAAAATATAATAAATTATAGTGTTAATTTAGATGAATTATTTTGCTTATTTGCGATTAATGATGAAGCTTTAAATATAAAAAAACTCACTATATCTTTAGAAAATAAATATAATTTTTCAAGATTATTTGATTTTGATGTATATTTTAATAACGAGACAATTAAGCTAAGAAATGCAGGTAGGAAGTGCTTTTTATGTGATGAATTAGCCATAGTTTGTCAAAGAAATAACACTCATACAAAATCTAGCATATATAAAAAACTTGATGAATTATTTGATGATTTTTATGTGCATATTTGCATAAATAAAAGTATTAAAAATAATTTTAGCAAAGCTGCTTTAAAGGCATTATTGTATGAAGTTAGCTTATCTCCTAAAATCGGCTTGGTTGATAGATTTAGTTCAAATTCTCATAATGATATGAACTTTTATACTTTTTTAGATAGCGTAAGTGAATTAAGAGAATATTTTGATAGCTTTTATACCTTAGCAAAATTATCAAAAAGAAATGATTTTATTAGGCTTAAAAAAATAGGTCAAATAGCAGAAAAATCTATGTTTAATGCCACAAATAATATAAATACTCATAAAGGTGCTTTGTTTTTGTTTGCGATTATGATTTTTGCTTGTAGCAAAAGTGAAAATGAATTATCGCTTGAAAATATCTCAAAAATTACAAAAGATTTATGTGTAAATCTATGTCAAAATGAGTTAAACAACAATCTTAATTCAATCGGTGGGATTTGCTTTCAAAGATTTGGGATTAAGGGGATAAGAGATGAGGTTGAAAAAGGATTTATAAATACTTTTAAGGCTTTTAAATTCTATCAAACTTTTGAGATTAAAAATGATATAAGTTTGTTAAAGACTTTATTTTATATCGTATATTTAATAGATGATACGAGTTTAATAAAAAGATTAAATTATAATTATGATAATTATTTACAAGTAAAAAATACTTGCTTAAAACTTAGTAAATATGATGATAGTAAAATAATAAAAATTATTAATAAATTAAACAATTTATACTCAAGTAAAAACATTAGTTTTGGTGGAAGTGCTGATGTTTTATCATTAATAATATTTTTAAATTTTATAAAAATAAAATAATTTTTTAATAATTACTTAAAAATTATATAAGATTAAAATTTTTTATAAAAAAAAGTAAAAAATCTATGGAAATATTAAGTTTAATTAATTAAAGT
>NZ_JAHCZE010000025.1:0-23604 GCF_018501205.1 Campylobacter sp. 2018MI01
ATATTGATACTAGTTTAATCACTGATATGAGTGAGCTTTTTTATAAAAGTGATAGAAAAGACTTTAGTGGGATAAATGAATGGGATACTTCAAATGTAACTGATATGAGTTTTATGTTTTATAATTGTGACAATTTCAACAAAGCTTTGAGCTTTAATACAAGCAATGTAACTAATATGGATTCTATGTTTAGCAAATGCGAAAACTTCAATCAGCCTTTAAGTTTTAATACTTCAAATGTAGTTAATATGAACTATATGTTTAAGAATTGCAAAAACTTCAATCAGCCTTTAAGTTTTAATACTAGTAATGTAACTGGTATGGGTTATATGTTTTCTGGTTGTTCTAATTTCAATCAACCTTTAAGTTTTGATACAAGAAATGTAACTGATATGGGTGGGATGTTTGGTAGTTGTTTTAATTTCAATCAAGCTTTAAACTTTGATACAAGTAATGTAACAGATATGCAATCTATGTTTAGTGGGTGTAAAAATTTCAATCAAGCACTAAACTTTGATACAAGTAATGTGCACGATATGGGAGGTATGTTTCATGATTGTAAAAACTTCAATCAGCCTTTAAATTTTGATACAAGCAATGTAACTGATATGAGCTATATGTTTTATGGTTGTGATAATTTCAACCAACCTTTAAACTTTGATACAAGTAATGTGACTAATATGAGCTGGATGTTTAATGGTTGTAAAAATTTCAACCAACCTTTAAATTTTAATACAAACAATGTAGTTAATATGAACTATATGTTTAGGAATTGCTCTAGCTTAACCTATAAACCTAATTTTGATATGAGTAATGTAAAAGAGCAAGAAGATATGTTTGAAGGTTGCGATAAGTTAGGTAAATAATCACTAATTTTCGTTTGTTTAAGTATTTTCTAGTATTTCAAACAAACGAAATTCCTATTTTAAATTCCTTTTTTTAATTTTTATTATTTACTTAAATAATTCAAAAAAAACTTTCATAAAACACAAATATTTTTCTAAAGACATATCGTGTCTTTGCAGATTGCTATCATTAAGACAATTTATTTTATTATGAAAGGATTTTTATGAAACAATTAGCAAATGCTACCAAACAAGACTTAGATATTATTTCTAAAATAGAATTTAAGGATAATAAATACCATCCTATGAGTAAAGAAGAATTGCAAGTATTGATTAAGTATGAAGATATAGCACTAGATACTATAAATACAAGTGCTATTACTGATATGAGTGAATTATTTAAGGGTAGTAATAGAAAAGACTTTAGTGGTATAAATACTTGGGATACAAGCAATGTGTACGATATGAGTGAGATGTTTAGAGATTGCTTTAATTTCAATCAAGCTTTAAACTTTGATACATCAAATGTAACTGATATGAGTTGTATGTTTTTTTCTTGCGAAAACTTTAATCAAACTTTAAATTTTGATACATCAAAAGTAACAAATATGCATGGAATGTTTTATAACTGCTTTAATTTTAATCAACCTATATTTTTTAAAACTAGTAAAGTAACTAATATGGGTAGTATGTTTAGATATTGTTCTAATTTCAATCAATCTTTAAATTTTGATACAAGCAATGTAACTGATATGAGCTGGATGTTTAGAGAGTGCAAAAACTTCAATCAGTCTTTAAACTTTAATACTAGTAGTGTAATTGATATGAGTGCTATGTTTGCTGAGTGCTATAATTTCAATCAACCTTTAAACTTTAATACTAGTAATGTAACTGATATGAGTGAGATGTTTTATAATTGTTTTAATTTTAACCAAACTTTGAGCTTTGATACAAGCAAAGTAACTAATATGAGCGAGATGTTTAGAGAATGTAAAAATTTCAACCAAGTTTTAAACTTTGATACAAGCAATGTAACAAATATGCGCTCTATGTTTAGTTGTTGTTCTAATTTCAACCAAGTTTTAAATTTTGATACATCAAAAGTAACTAATATGAGCGAGATGTTTAGAGAATGTAAAAATTTCAACCAAGTTTTAATTTTTGATACATCAAAAGTAACTAATATGAGCGAGATGTTTAGAGAATGTAAAAATTTCAACCAAGTTTTAAACTTTGATACAAGCAATGTAACAAATATGCGCTCTATGTTTAGTTGGTGTAGAGATTTCAACCAACCTTTAAGTTTTGATACAAGTAATGTAACTGATATGAGCTGGATGTTTAGTGACTGCGAAAGCTTCAACCAACCTTTAAGTTTTGATACAAGTAATGTAACCAATATGAACTGGATGTTTGGTGGTTGTGAAAATTTCAATCAGCCTTTAAGTTTTGATACAAGCAATGTAACTGATATGAGTTATATGTTTGAGAATTGTTATAATTTTAACCAAGCTTTGAGCTTTAATACTAATAATGTAACTGATATGAGTGGTATGTTTGGTGGTTGTGAAAATTTCAATCAGCCTTTAGATTTTGATACAAAAAATGTAGTAAATATGAGTTATATGTTTGATAGTTGTTTTAATTTTAACCAAGCTTTAAACTTTGATACAAGCAATGTAACAGATATGCAAGGTATGTTTGATGGTTGTGAAAATTTCAACCAAGTTTTAAACTTTGATACAAGCAATGTAGCCAATATGCGTTTTATGTTTAGAGAGTGTAAAAACTTCAATCAGCCTTTAGATTTTGATACAAGCAATGTAGCCAATATGCGCTTGATGTTTGATGGTTGTGAAAATTTCAATCAACCTTTAAACTTTGATACCAAAAATGTAGCCGATATGAGCTATATGTTTTATGATTGCTCTAGCTTAACGCATAAACCTAATTTTGATATGAGTAATGTAAAAGAGCAAGAAGATATGTTTGAAGGTTGCGATAAGCTAGGCAAATAATCACTAAATTTCGTTTGTTTGGTTTGGGCTAAATCCTACCAACAAACGAAACTTGCATTTAAATTTTAAATTTCAACGATATTTCAAAACTTTTTGAAAGGAATTTAAAACAGGAATTTCAATTAGTTTTAATAATGTTTATTTAAAGCAAACAAACGAAATTTACGGATATAAATTCCATTTATTTTAAAAATTCTTTTAAAACTCTTTTTTATCTAAAAACTTTCATAAACTTAAAAAACTTTCATAAAAACACAAATATTTTTCTAAAACTCACTTAAAAGACTTAGTGTGTCTTTTCAAGTTGCTATAATTAGTTGCTATAATTAAAAGATTTTATTTTAACTGAAAGGATATTTATAAAACAACTAGTAAATACTATAAATAAGACTTAGTAATCATCGCTAAGATAGAGATTAAAGATAAATAATAAAAAAATAAAAATATTGAAAGGAATAAAAAATGATTAATAAAGAATATAGATTAAATAAAATATATGAGAGCATAGAACGCAATAAATTTATACTACCAAACATACAAAGGGGTTTTAGGTGGTATGATGAGAAAAAAATTACAAATTTATTTGACTCGCTAATGCAAGGCTATCCTGTAGGAATGCTACTTTTATGGGAGTTAGATGAGCAAAAGTCAAGCGGTATTGATTTTTATGAATTTACAAAAAGCTATGATAAATCACAAAAAAATGACCTAATCTCGAAAAAAATTGAAAAAGTAAATGAGCTTTATGCAGTACTAGATGGACAGCAACGTATAACATCTATTTATTTTGCTTTACAAAGCAGCTATAGCTTTAACGGTAAAAATCTATATCTAAACATCTCAAAAACAAACAATGACACAGAAGAAGATGAAGTAAGCGAAGATTTACCTAAGTATATATTTAAATTTTTTACAGAAAAAGAAGTAGAAAAATACTACAAAGAAGCGGATGTAGAAAAATCAGATGATATAAAAAATGATATCATCAAATGCAATGATGATTATTATATAAGAGTTGGTTTGATTTTAGATAAGGATTTAAACTTTAAGATAGAAAATTCATTAGAAGTTTTTGATATAGAAAAAAGAAAAAAACTAAAAGAAACAATCGCAAAATTACACTATATGTTAACTAGGACTGAAATACCTTACTATGAAATAGATAAAAATAAAACCCTAGATGAAGTCTTACAAATCTTTGTAAGAGTAAATAGCGGTGGGGTTAAGCTAGAAAAAGCAGATTTACTATTCTCAGCATTAATAGCAAATAATAATGATATTAACAAAGAAACCATTTCAAAACTTTTAAAAGAAATAGATATATCAAATATAGATAAAGATGTGATTATAAGGGTGTTTTTGACTATCTTTTGTGCTAAAGGGGTTACTTATAATTACAACAATTTTAACTCTATTTTACCAAGCATTAAAGAGCATTTTGAGAAAGTAAAAGATGTTATTATCACTAGTGCTGAGTTTTTAAAAATTTCATGTTTTTACAACAATGAAAAACAATTATCAGTCTATCCTTTGATAGTGGTTTCTTACATCATATATAAACTATCGCTTAAAAAAGGTAGTTTTGATAATAGGGTGTTTAAGGATATAGTAGATATTTTGACAAAACCACAAAAACAAGAGCATTGTTTGAAAAAATCATTGGTTGATTTTGTTATAAAAAGTTTATTTTTAGGTTTATATAGTGGGAGTTCTGATAGTACTTTAAGACAAGTTAGAGAAGCTATCAATGAAATGCTAGAAAAAAACAACGATTATAAAACGTTTAGTATAGATTATGAGATTTTAAATCAAAAACTTACTAGAAAATCAATGATTATAAATTACGAGCAGTTAGAAAGCTATTTGGATAAGATAAATTATGGGGATAATAATAAAATATATTATATTTTTACCTTGCTAATGCCAAACTATAAGCCAGAAAGCTACAGATATAACATAGACCATATCTATCCTAAAAGTTGGTTTGAAAAAACAAATGATAAAGAATTAGAAAAAAAAGGTAATTCTATTTATAATCTAGTCCCACTTGCTGAAAATTTAAATAAAAGTAAAAACGATAGAATGCCAAATGATTGGTTTGATGATTTTAGCGATAAGATACAAGCTAGAAATGATTTTATCATCCCAGAAGATATTGATCTAAATGTAGAGAATTTTGATAATTTTCTTAAAAAAAGAAAAGCTATGATTTTAGAAAATTTATTAGGTAAATTAGTAAAAGCATGAAAACACCAAGCATAGGTGAATTGCTAGTAGAAAGAATAATTGAGATATTAATTAGGCTTTATAATAAAGAGCATTTAAGTAAAGTTGAACTAGCACTTGAGTATAGTGTAAGTGAGCGAACAATCCAGCGAGATATAAAAGAACGCTTAGCACATCTGCCTATACAAAAAGATGACAGTGGTAGATACTATCTAGCTGATAATTCTATGTTTAAAAGTTATAAAAAAGAGCTAGAGTATCTACTAAAAAGCCTTATCGGGGGGGGGGGAATTTACAAGTAACTTTATAGAAAATATTTATAATTGTCAGTATTTTCCTATAAAGTTTCAGCCTATTAGTGAGATTTATGATATGAATGATTTTGCTAACTTATGTAATGCAATCATCTTTCAAAAAATCATAAATGCAAACTATAACAACAAGCTAAGAACCCTAAAACCATATAAACTCATTAGCCATTTAAGTGTATGGTATCTACTAGCTACTGAAAATGGCACTATAAAAACCTTTGCATTATATAAATTAAAGGCTATAAATATATGTCAAGATAGCTTTTTACATGATAAAAAAGTCTTAAAAGAGCTAGAAAATGATAATAATTTTTTCTTTGTCAGTAGTGTTAAAAAAGAAGTGATTTTAGAGATTAGTGGCTTAGGGATAGAGTATTTTTTAAGCCGCAAAATCTTAACAAATCAAAAAATCATAAACAAAACTAGTGATAATCTGATAATTAGTACAATGATAAGCTTTGATGATGAGCTACTTAGCACGGTATTTAGGTTTATCCCTTATGTGAAGGTATTATCTCCAAAATCACTAGTTAGTAAGTGTGAGATGATGATAGAAGATTATTTAAAGCATATTAGAAATTAATGATATTTTAATATCATTGCAAGATAAAAAACTATAAGATAGGTAGATGATGGGAGCACAAACAACTGGAGATTTTTTGGTAGTTAGGGTTATGCAAATCCTAATTAGACTTTATAATAAAGAGCATTTAAGTAAAGCAGAACTAGCACTTGAATACGGAGTAAGTGAGCGAACAATTCAGCGTGATATTATGCAAAGGCTTGAGAGTTTGCCTATCGCTAAAGATGAGCTTGGAAGGTATTATTTAAAAGATACAAATTTACTTAAAACTTCAAAAGATGATTTAAATAAACTCGCAGCACTTTTTGGCTTAAGCTCATTTCCTACTAAACTTAGTGATGATTTTATAAATATGCTTTTAAGCTCACCCATAAGTCCTTTAAAATCTCAAAATTATGAAGCAGTTTGCAACCTTGATAGTTTTGAAATCCTTAGCAAAGCCATAATGGAGCAAAAAATCATAAAAGCTATTCACAACGAAAAAGCTAGAGTTTTAAAGCCATATAAACTCATAAATCATCTAGGCGTTTGGTATTTACTAGCTACTTATAATGATGAAATTAGAACATTTACAATGTATAAGCTAAAGGCTATAGTAGTAACTAATGAAAAGTTTATCCCAGATGAAAATGTTTTAAAAAACATAAAAGAACAAAAGCATTTTTTTGCTACTAGCTTAGAAGAAAAAGAAGTTGTTTTAGAAGTAAATGGCTTTGCTAGAGAGTATTTTTTGTATAGAAAAATACTAGCAAATCAAGAAATCATCTCAAAAGACAAAGATAAGTTAATCCTAAGCACAAAAATATCTTTAGATGAAGAATTGCTTAGTACTATATGGCAATTCATCCCTTATGTAAAAATACTAGCCCCAAAAGAACTAGCTCTTAAAAACGAAAATATCATAAAAGAGTATTTAGGGTATTTAAAGACATAGGATGTCTAGCTGATGTGGTAAAATCTTTTTTATTTTAAGGAGATTTTATGAAAACAGCTAGAAAAAAATTAAGAAAAAACTATGCAAAAACCATAGCAAAAGGTTTTAAAATCCACACATATCAAAGGTGGAGCAAAAAAGAGCAAAAACAGATTAGGTATCTTAGTAAAAAAGATATATTTTTTATAAAAGATGATTATTCTTCTAAAAGAACCATAAAAGATAGCCAAAGAAGACTATATAAAAAGTTAGGCTCTAAAAGGCTTAGAAAAATTCAAAACCTTTACCCACACCATCCTAATATCTACGGACTTTTTAAACTAGTTCCTTGGGGACTTCTTCGTAAAAAAGAAAATAATTTTTCTTTAAATGCCGATAAATTAGATGAGATTTTGGCTATGTTTGATAGTGGTAGGGTGGATTTATCAAAGCTTGGTTTAGGATCTTGGAAAGATAGAGAAGTTATAAAAGATATAGAGTATAAAGATGAGCAATTTATCCCTAAAAATATCTATGAGCTTTATGTTTTGCATACTAATGGTGCTATATATAGGGTTGATACAAGTAAGATTTGTAACACTATAGAATATAAAGATAATAAATATTATCCAAGCAATAATTATGAAGTGATGTCGCTATGTTTAAATGAAAGTATAAATTTAAAAGATATTGATATATCAAATACTACTAGCCTTGAATGTGCTTTTTTAAATAGTAAAAGGAGTGATTTTGGTGGGATAAATGAGTGGGATACTTCTCGTATCAAATCTATGCGAAGTATGTTTAGTGGGTGTGGTAATTTTAACGAAAAGCTTAGTTTTGATACTAGTAGTGTTGAAGACTTTTCATATATGTTTAGTGATTGTGGGAATTTCAATCAAGAAGTGAATTTCAACACCCAAAATGCAAAATATTTTGAAGGTATGTTTGATGGTTGTACTAAGTTTAATCAAAAAATCAATTTTGATTTTTCTAATGTAATTGCAACTTGCAATATGTTTAAAGACTGCGTTAGCTTTAATCAAGAAATAAATGCAAGTAATTCTAAAGAACTTCTTAGAACCTGCTCGATGTTTAGTGGGTGCAAGAGTTTTGATAGTAAGGTGATGCTAGATACACATAAGGTGCATAATATGGCTGAGATGTTTAGAAACTGCGTTAAGTTTAATCAAAGGCTAGATTTTAATACTTGCTCGCTTGAAAATATTAGGGAGATGTTTAGGGATTGTATTAGTTTTAATCAAGAGTTTATTGTCAAAAACGATTGTTTATATAATGTGAAAAATACCTTTAATGGCTGTATAAATCTAGCAAAAAATATCCACTTTGTAAGAACTCTTGATTGTGAAGAAAAAGATATATCTTTAAAAGATTGTGTAAATTTATCTTTAATCACACCAAAAGTGCTTGAATATGAAGATACTTTTAAGGGTTGTGAAAAATTAAAAAATATAAGCATACAAACAAACGAAATTAAAGCAAACTAAGGAGTTTTTATGATAAAAGAACAGATAAAAGATTTAGATTATAAAGAATTTGGCTATAACACAAAGGCAAAATTTGATAAAAAGGTGCAAATATATTTAGAATGTAATAGCGATGAAGAGTTTTTAGATAGAGCTACTTGGGATGGTTGCACTAGTAATAGGGCTTTTTTAGTTTTAGCTTATGAGCTTTTAGGGATGAATATTGATGATAAATTAAATGAATACGATAAATTAAAAGATGAAATTCAAAGGCTAAGTGTTTGTTATCTTAGTGCGATTACAGGCTATAAGATTACATCAGTTAATGATGGTTATGGTTATAGTGCAGAAGCTGTAGTAAAGCTAAATAAAGATGATTTTATGTTTTTGAACACTAATGCAACTGAACAAAAGCTAAAAGCTCTAGCAAAAGAGCATTATAAAGAAAAAAACGGTATTATAAGAGGATGTGAGATAATAGAATATTATGCTAAAGTAGGCACAAATGCTTATTATATAAAGGTAGATTATGATTAAAAAAGATTTAGTGATAACTTATTCTTATGCTAAGGCAGAGTTTGTTAAAAGGCATTTAAAAGATTTTGGTTTAAATGCCTTTACTAAGTGTGTTACGCTTGAGAGTTTATACACTGATGAATTAGATGAATTTATGCTAACTTATATCATAAAGCAAGAATTAGGCGATGTAGAATGTAGTGATTTTATATACGCTTACAGGCAAGATTTAGATATAAAAGATGAATATAAAGATAGCTTTTTAAAGGTAAAAAAAGCCTGTGATAAGCTTAGAAAAAGATTTAATCTAAAGTGTGGATTTGCTGATGTCAGCGATTTTAACGATATTTATGTGGATGAGTTTTATGTGGATAATATATGTTTATATAACAACAAATTTGAAGAAGATTTTATAAACAATCTAAACGCAAAAGCCCTAAAAAAATTCCCTAAAAATAATCAAATCCCTAAAATCTACACCTACAAAGATAAAATCACAAGCATACACGAAGAAGTAAAACTAGCCCTAAGCCTAGCAAGAGAATTTATACAAAATAAGTTTAGCTTTAGGCTTGTTGCTACTTCTTTGAGTATTTATTCTAGATATTTTGAGCTTTATAAAACCATGGCAAAAATTGATGTGTATTCTTATCATAAAAGCATAGTAATTGATAATGACTTGCTAGAGCAAAAAACAAATGCTTATATGAAAAAATACGAAAAATATTTTTCTAATTTAAATAAAGATTTTATTAAAGAATACCTAAGCAAAAATCTAAGCAAAGACTATCCAAAAAATGGCATAAGATTAGAAGAATTAAGCGAATTTATAGGTTCAAATGAGCTAAATGAAAGAGTTATTTTACTAGGACTAGATTTTGAAAATTTCCCTATTAATTCAAGCGATAATGTGTTTTTAAAAAAGGATATTTATAAATATAATTCTTATGAGTTTTCTAAAGCTGTTTATGAAAATCTAAAGCAAAATACAAAAGAATTATACCTACTAAGTACTGATTATCTAAACGCTAAAAGTGTAGCTAAGTCTATAATTTGTAAAGATGATTTTACTAAGGCCAAGTTTTTAAAAAAGCGTGTTTTAAAAGATTGTTTTGCTTTTAGTCCTAAAGTAGCTAAACCCGTGAAGCTAGAATGTAAAATGAGTGCTAGTAAATATAATACTCTAAGGCTTTGTCCTAAAAGATTTTTGTATGAAAGTGCTTTAGGGATAAAAAATGATGAATTAGAACAAAGCGATTTAGAGCCAAACGAAAAAGGCACTATAATGCATAGTTGTTTTGAGCATATTGTAAAAGGTTGGGGTGATAGTTTTAATAAACAAAACCTAGCAAAAAATAGCATTGATTTAGCATTTGATGATTTTTTAAAAAAAGAAAAAAATGGATTAAAAGAGCTAAATATTTATATGAAAATATATAAAAACAAGCTTTTAAAGGGTGTTAGCAACAATGATGAGCCTAGTGTGGTGGCTAAGTTTTTGAAATATTACGAAGATTATAGAAGTGAAAATAATATTAATGATACAAAAACTGAATTTGAGTTTTTCCTAGATAAAGATTTAAACCCTAGTGACGAGAATAATTATTATATAAAAGGCTTTATTGATAGACTTGACATAGGAGATGATTTTATAAATATCGTTGATTATAAAAGCAGTAAAAAGGACAAAATAGATGAAAAAAGAATGGAACAAATAAAGTCTTATGAAGATTTTCAACTAGGTTTATATTTGTTATACGCAAGTAAAAAATATCCAAATATAAAGTACTATAAAGCATCTTTACTCACATTTAACACAAAGAATTTGAAAACGGAATTTGCTTTTTTAGAATACAGCCAAGAGTATTTAAAGGGTTTAGAGCAAGAGATAAAAAAGCTTGATGAGTTTATACAAAAAGGCGAGTTTAAAGCCAAAGAAAACGATAATTGTAAATATTGTCCTATAAATAATATTTGTGATAAAGGAGCAAATGATGAATAAATACAGCATACAAAAAAGCTTTACTATAAATGCAGGTGCAGGAACGGGCAAAACCTACACTCTTAGTAGAAGATATATAAATGCTATTTTAGGGTTTGATTTGTTTGCTAGTAGTGTAGATGATGAGTTTTTTTATACAGAACAAAATAGTAAAAATGTAGAAAATATCCTAACGCTAACTTATACAAATGCAGCGGCAAATGAGATGAAAAGCCGTATTTTTACACTAATGCAAGATATTTTAGATGATAGATTAAGTGGGATTGATAAGGCTAGATTTGAGAAGGTTAAGAATTCAAATTACATAAAACAAACCCTAAAAACAGCCATAAAAAATATACATAAAGTAAATATTTGCACTTTTCATTCTTTTGCTACAAAGCTTTTAAAAGAGCAAAATCCTTTTTTAAGCTTTGAGTTATTGGATGATGAGCTTAAAAATAAATGTTTTAATGAGCTTTATTTTGAGTTACTTAGTAACAATGAAAAATTAGTAAAAGAGCTGGACTTAAATACTTTAAATGAGTTTTGTAAGGCGTATATATTTGATGATAGGTTTAGACAAATTTGCAAAAATTTTAAGCTTGATGAAATTGAATATGAGTATTTAGAGCTTAAAAAAATTGATATAGACTATCTATACCAAAACGTCGATATTTTAGGGGATAAAAAGGACTTGGCTTTAGGTGTATTAGACGGCGTAAGTGATGAAATACTACGAAAATCAGGCACAATGGAACAAAAAGAATATATAGAAAAACTAAAAGAATTTGTATGTTATAAAAGAGCTTTAAATGTCCAAGATGAGTTTGTTAAGCTTTTTGAAATTATGCTAAAACTAGCAAACGAGTTTAGACAAAATTATGAGCAATTAGCTAAAAATGAGAAATTTATGGATTTTGATATGCTTATTAATAAATTCATAAAAGAAATTGATAAGCTAAAAGATATAAATTACATAATGTTTGATGAGTTTCAAGACACTAACGAAGAACAATATAGCATAATAAATAAGCTAAATAATGCAAATATTTTTAGTGTTGGGGATATCAAACAATCAATTTATGCTTTTGCAGGAGCAAATATAAAAGTATATAAAAATGCCATAAAAGATTTAGAGCAAGTTTCTATGAACGATAATTATAGAAGTAGCAAAGAAATCTTAAATATAATAAATCAAATCACAAGAAAGCTTTTTTCACATTTAAAAGATACGGACTTAAACGCTAAAAATGACAATTTAAAAGGTGGAAGTATTAGTTATATTGTAGAAAATAGCGATGAAAGATATGAAAATACGGCGAAATTTTTAGCTCAAGTAGATGATATTTATAAACTAAACAAAGATGATAAAATAGCGGTGATGTTTGATACAAGAGCACAAATGAATAATCTAGCTAAAAAACTAGATGAATTTGGTGTGAAATATTGTGTTGATGATAATACTAAATTTTATGAAAGAACAGAAATAAATCATATTTTAAACCTTATTTTTGCACTATATGATATAAAAAATAAAAAAGAAGATGAAAAATACACAAACTATGAAAAACTAGCACTTTTTAATGATATTTTTAATCTAAACGATGATGATAGACTTAGGCTTATAAAATCTAATGATTTTAGTGTTTTTAGCGAGTTTAAAAGTTGGTTTGAAAGCTTGAGTTTATCAGAATTTTTAGTACATTTATACTACGAAAAAGGCTTTTATGATGTATTTAGCGATGAAAAATCAAGGGCTAATTTAGATGAGTTTTTAGATGAGATAATCAAGCTTGAGAGTAAAAAAAGCAAAGAAAACATAATAAAAGAGCTAAAAAAACGAAAACAAACTAGCACAAAATCCCAAGCAAAATTTGTAAATAATTATAAAATCAACCTATGTACAATTCATTCAACTAAAGGATTGGAGTATGAAATGGTTGTTTTGATGAATGTAAACAAGGCTTTAGGAGTGAATAATTCTTCTCTTAAAATTAGCGAGAATTATATAGGATTTAAAATAGGCGATGAGCCAAGTCTAAGCTATGAGCTAAGCAAAAATCAAGCTAAAAAGCAAGATATTGATGAAAATAAAAGACTATTGTATGTAGCGATAACTAGGGCTATTAAGCATATAGTTTTATCTTATACTTTATCAAAAACTAAGCCAAATGATAATTCTTTTTTAGCTATGCTTGATGAACTATATAAAGATGAAAGTATGATTTGCAAGGATTTAAAGGATTTAGGAGAAAAATTATTACTAGATGAAATTAGCCCTTGTAAGCAAACTAGCCCTAAGCAAGAAACAATAAAGCTAAATAAATTAAAAATAGATAAACATATCACTACAGCCACAAATACAAATAGCGTTGAAAATCTTAATACAAAAATAGGAAGTTGCGTTCATAAAATGATAGAGAAATTTCACGAGCATTCTACAAATGAGATTTTGATGGGTTTTATAAATGAATGTGAACTTAGTGAATACAAAGATAAGATTATTGGTTTGTTTAATAATTATATCAATTCAAACCTTGCAAAAAAAGTGGCACAATCATCTAACAAACATTATGAATTAGAAATCAACACACCTGATAAAACAGGGATTTGTGATTTAATTTATTACGATAACGATTGTGGTGCTTATGTAATAGTAGATTTTAAAACAGGCAAAAAATCCCAAGAAAAAGAAAATACCTATCAAAAACAGCTAGAATTTTATAAATCAATGATGGAAAACGAAGGATATAAAATAGCAAAAACTGAGATTTTTTGGTTAGAAAATAAAAATGATTAATAATAACTTAGCAAAATCAAGCGAACTTTTAAAAAAGCTAGGTATTTAAGCTTTGTGGAAAAATATAATAAACGAAAAAAATCGTTGAGTGATTTTAATAAATATAAATTTTAATTATTTGCAGTGGAATTTAAAATAGGAATTGTAATTTAAGCTTATTTTGTATATGATAAATATTTTAAAAATTAAAAGGAAATAAAATGATTAAAACACCATCTAATTCAATAACTAAAAAAGTAGGTTTTATATTTTTACTTGCAATATTACTTCAAATACCATTGTTTTTCATAAACGGCATAATAAATGAGAGAAATGATACTTATGAAAATATGGTTGATACTCTAGGTAATGAATGGGGTCAAAAGCAAACAATACACGGGATTTTTCTAGTAATAAATGGCACTAAAGAACAAAATATAAAAGATGAAGAAGGCAATACGATTACGCAAAAAGTTCCTTACGAAAAAATCATAATCCCAAGCCAAATTGATGTAAAAATTGATATTTTAGATGAGGTTAGACAAAAAGGAATATATAAAGCTAGTGTTTATAACGCAAATATTAGCATTGGTGGTAATTTTGCTGATTTAGATGAAAAATTACCGCAAGACTTTGATGAAATTTATTTATCTTTAGGTTTATTAGATGCAAAATCATTAGTAAATATCTCAACTTTTAAACTAAATAGCATTGATTTAAAACCAAATGCAGGGACAAATAGTAAAAATTCTCATTTAAGATATGGAATTTCATCACTAATTAATAAAAATATGTTGAAAAATAATACACCTTTTGAAATTTCTTTCACATTAAGGGGCTCAAAAGGTATAGAGATACTTCCTTTAGCGCAAAAGAATACCTTAGATATTAATTCAAAAGAAAGCAAACCTAGTTTTTATGGGACATTGCCTGTTAGCAAAAATCTTGATAATAACGGCTTTAACGCAAAATATGAAATTATGCCATTTACTATGAATTATCAAAAAGCTATAAATAATTCAAATCATTATCTAAATGATAATCTAATCGGTATTAATCTATACGAAGGCATTACTCACTATAGACAAGTAATAAGAGCTGCTAAATACGGCATATTATTTATAATGCTTAGTTTATTTGTGGTTTATGTTTTTGAAATTTTAGGCAAAAAACCAACTCATTATATCCAATACGGAGTTGTTGGATTTTCGCTAACTTTGTTTTATTTGGTTTTGCTTTCAATGTCAGAATATTTTAGTTTTGAACTTGCCTATATTATCGCTACATTAATGGTCGTAATACCAAACGCACTTTATATAAAAGCTCTTACAAATAGCAAAAAATTTGGTTTTGGAATGCTGCTATTTTTAGGCGGTGTTTATGCAGTATTGTTTTCTGTGCTTCAAATGGAGCAATTCGCACTAATTACAGGAACAATTCTTATAATGATAGTTTTATATGTTCTTATGTATATTACAAAAAATATTGATAATTTTTTGGATAAAAAGGCTGAATAATTAGGATATTAAAGGATAAAAAATATTGAAATTCCGATTTTAAATTCCGTTAAAATTTAATGTATTTTCAAGATATTTTAAAAGGAATTTAAATTAGGAATTTCAATTTTATTTTTAGTGATTTTTAAATTTAAATATTTTTGCTTTTAAGGATAACAAAATGGCTTTAAAAGGTTTTTTAGCAAAAGCTAATGTGGTTTTTAAAAATACGCTTTTTTATCTAGCTTGGTTTTTGTTTTTATACCATTTTATATAGGAGATTTTAGTTATATTCCTTGCTTTATATTTGCTTTTCTTTTTTCTAGGATTTATCTTTTACTATCTCAAGATGATTTAGATAGTAAGATAATCTTGCAAGATAAGTTTTATTTGCTTTTAAGACATATTTCGCTTTTTATATCGTGTGTTTGCCTTGCTAAGATTGTTTATAATTTTTGTCTTTATGATAGAAGCGTTTATAAGAGCATTGATACTCTTAAAAATCTCGTGCCATTTGCGATATTTGGCTTTGTATATTTATATACTGCTAGAAAAAACCATAATGTTTATTTTAAAAAATACTTAGCTTTAACTTTGGCTATGCTTTGTGCTTGGTGGTATTATGATGATTTTTTAAAACAACCCAATGAGCTCATAACAAGGATTTTAAAATCAGACCTAAAGTGTAGTAACCTTGAAAGAGTTTGCCTTGTGTTTGATAAAAGCATATTAGATGATATAAATAATGATATAAAAGGCAAAAGCTATGATGAGATACAAAAGACTTTAAGCCAGTTAGAATTTAAAATAAAAAATGAATATTTTTATTTTACTAAAATACTTTTGGGCAAAAGTGTTAGCATTAGGCTTGAATTAGAAGATGATAAGATAATTGAGATTATAGTTTCTAGGTTTTAAATTATAGTTTTATTGGAAAATAATATTTTAAATTCTAGTTAAATATTGGCAAATTAAAATCTTAATTTTGCCCTAAAATAGGGCAAAATTTATAAGTAACCATAAAAACTCGCAAGAAAATATCCAAATATACTTGAAGTAATAACACCTATAAAACCAGGAATAATAAAACTATGATTTATTACAAATCTTCCTATACGAGTTGTTCCGCTTCTATCAAATTGAATAGCTGCTAAATCACTTGGATATGTTGGTAAAATAAAATAGCCATAACAAGCTGGTGCGAATGCTAAAATAATTGCTGGATTAACTCCTATATTTAAAGCTAGTGGCACAAACGCTACAAGTGCAGCTGCTTGAGAATTTACTAATTTAGAAATTATTATTAAAACTATTGCGTAAGTCCAAGGATATTCGCTTAATATATTTCCTAAGCTATCTTTTATCATTTGAGTATGTGTTGCAACCATACTATCAGCCATCCAAGAGATTCCAAATACAGCCACAAGAGCAACCATTCCAGATTTAAATATCTCACTTTTTGAAATATTATTTGCATTAGTTTTTGTAAAGATTATTATTAATGAACCTGCCAAAAGCATAAAAATTTGAATTACTTCAACCATTCCTAAAGGTTTTGCTTGTTCTTTTTTATCGCTAAAAATAATTTTTGCATTTTCAAATTTTTCATTATTAATAATTACATAGTTATTTTCTTGTGTTATTTGTAGATTATTATCAATGCTAATTGCTTTTATATTTTCTTTCGTACTTTTTACTTTACCATCTTTAATAGTTTTATTTAATTCATTATAAGTAATTATGAGATTTGAATTCTTAATAGGTATTTCTTTCATTGTTTTAGCATTATTATCTACGATTAAAATACTTGCTGAATCAACTTTTGTGTTAAATGCAGGTCGTAGATTTGAAAAATATCCTAAAATAGCAACTAAGGCAATAGCGCCTAAAAATATCCACATTGATAACCAAGCACTATTAGGTAATTTTTCACCTATTAATGATTTGCACCCACCACCATAAACATATTTTTTAAATTCTTCATCTTTAATTTTTTCTTGAAATTCACTATCTTTATCTAAATCTTTACCCCTAAACCAGCTAAATATTCCAACGCAAAGCACTCCTAAATAAGTTGATGGTATTGTAATTTTAAGTAAGTCCAAATATCCATCAAATCCTGCTAAGTGATGATTACTATTAATAATAAATGCTGTTAGAGTTACTACAGCCACTGATACTGGGCTAGCAATTATTCCAAGTTGTGCTGAAACACTACTTGCTGCCATCGGTCTTTCAGGTCTAATATTGTTTTTAATGGCTATGTCATATACAATAGGTAAAATTGTATAAACAACATGCCCTGTGCCACAAAGAATTGTTAGGGTGCAAGTTGTAATTGGAGCTAAAATACTAATATATTTTGGATTTTTTCTAAGAATTTTTTCAGCTATTTGAAGCATTACATCAAGACCACCACTAGTTTGAAGTGTCGCACTAGCCACAACAACTGCTAAAATAGTTAGCATAACATCAATTGCTGGTTTTCCTGGTTTTACACCAAAGCCAAAAATCATCACAATAAGCCCAACGCCGCCTAACATTCCAAGAGTAATTCCACCTTTTTTTGAGCCATAAAATAGGCAAATACATACAATAGCTAGTTGTATAGCAAATTGTAAAGAATTAGGTAAATTCATAAGAATATCCATTTTTTATCCTTTAATTAAAAAAAAATTGATAAATTTTATATTTAAAAGTTAAATATTTAAATTAATTTTAAAAATTAAGTTTTAATTAATTTAAATATTAGTATTAAATTTTTACTTAGAATTTGGTCTATTATTTATAAAATGATTTTTGTTGCCATTGTAAATACTTTTACTTAGTAAAATGTGAAAAATTTAAGGAGTAGGTAATGAAAGTAATCATTGAAGCAAAAGCAAAAATTATGGCTGAAAACGAAAATCAAGCAAAAATCAATCAAGAATTTTTTAAAAAATCTAATTTATATTGCCTTAATTTTATGAGCTCTCCTGGTAGTGGTAAAACCACTCTACTTGAGTATATTATAAAAAATAATTTATTAAAATTATGCGTAATTGAAGGGGATTTAGAGACTAATAAGGACGCTGATAGGATTATCAAAGCAGGTGCTAAAGCATATCAAATAAGCACAGGTCAAAGCTGTCATTTAGACGCAAAAATGATAGATTTAGCTCTAAAAAATCTTGATATTAGTAATTCAGAGTTTTGTGTAATAGAAAATATAGGCAACTTAGTATGCCCTGCATCATATAAATTGGGCGAGAATTTAAATGTTGTGCTTTTATCAAGTCCTGAAGGAAGTGATAAAGTAGCAAAATATCCTGTTATGTTTAAAAGAGCTGATGTGATAGTTTTAACTAAAATGGATATAGCAAAATATTTTGATTTTAGCCTAGAAACTATCATGCAAGAAGCAAAAAAATTAAATCCAAATGTAAAAATCTTTTGCGTAAGCAGCACTACAGGCGAAGGAATTGCCGAACTTTGTGAATATTTTAAATCTTTAAGGAGTTAATATGTGTTTATCTATACCATCAAAAGTTTTAAGTGTTGATGAAAATAATTTTGCACAGGTTGATACTTTAGGGATTAAGCGTGGGGTCAGCCTTGATTTGATACCTGAGCAGGTTAATGTGGGAGATTTTGTATTAATTCATGTTGGTTTTGCTATGCAAAAAATTGATGAAGCAGCTGCTAAAGAAAGCTTAGAATTATATAAGCAAATTGCAGATGAGATAGGTAGCGAAGAGATTGAAAGTAGGTTTTTATGAATTATATAAAAGAATATAAAGACGCAAATATTATTAATAATTTAAAAAAACTAATTAATAATGTTAAGCTTGATAGGGTTTATAATGTAATGGAGATTTGTGGCGGACATACACATTCGCTTATAAAATACTCAATCCCTTCTCTTTTGCCTAATATTAACTTTATTCATGGGCCAGGTTGTCCTGTTTGTGTAATGCCAAAAAGTAGGCTTGATGAAGCTATTTTTTTAGCAAGTATGGAAGGTGCTATTTTTTGCACGCTTGCTGATTTGATTAAAGTTCCTGCTAGTAATACAAGTTTAGAAAAATTAAGAGCACAAGGCAAGGATATTAGAGCGCTTTATAGCCCACTAGAAGTATTAAAAATCGCAAATGAAAATAAAGATAAAAAGATTATATTTTTTGCAATAGGTTTTGAAACTACTACTCCTATGAGTGCGGTTTTGATTGAAAAAGTGCTTGAAATGGGACTTAAAAATGTATTTTTTCATATAAATCATGTAAGAGTTCCTGAGCCTGTTGAAGCCTTATTAAATGATAAAGATTGTAATATTGATGGCTTTTTAGCCCCATCACATGTAAGCGTGATAATAGGAGAAAATGCATATTTAAATATGGCTAATACTTATAAAAAACCATTTGCTATAAGTGGTTTTGAGCCTGTTGATTTAATGCACTCGCTATTAAATTTAAGCTTACAATTTAAGAATAAAACTCATAATGTTTATAATGAATATTCAAGATTAGTTAGTAAAAATGGTAATGAAAAAGCTAAAGAATTAATTGAAAAATACTTTAGGCGTGATGATTTTGAATTCCGTGGCTTAGGTGTTATTAGTAATGGTGGTTTGGAGCTAAAAGATGAATATGATTATATAAACGCAAAAAAAGTATTTGATATAAAAACAAATACAAAAGCAGAAAACAAAGCCTGTCTATGCCCTAAGATTTTAAAAGGACTTGCAAAGCCAACTGATTGTAAAGTTTTTGGTAATTTATGCACGCCTAATAATCCAATAGGAAGTTGTATGGTAAGTAGTGAAGGTGCTTGTGCTGCTTATTATAAATACAATAGAATTTAAATTAACTCCTTTTTATAGGAGTTAATATGATTATTTGCTTATAAATCTTAGCCAAATATAGCCTAATACAGCTGATACAAAAGAAGCACTAAGTATTGCTAATTTTGCACTATTAAATAATTCAGGATTATTTTCAAATACAAGAGTGTTTATAAAAAAGCTCATAGTAAAACCAATACCTGTTAGTATGCAAACCCCGTATAATTGAACTTTATTTGATGGTAATTTAAAGCCAAATTTACTAGCAATTAAGCAAAAGCTAAAAACACCTAATTGTTTGCCTAAAAATAGACCTAAAAATACTCCAAAAAATACTGCATTAAAATCATTTAAATTAAGACCATTAATCAAAACTCCAGCATTAAATAAAGCAAATAAAGGCAATATAAAATAATTTATATAAGGTGTTAAATCGTGCATTATGTGTTCTAAAAATTCTTTATTATCTTTAGTATTTAATGGTATAAAAAACGCACACGCCATACCAGCTAAAGTCGCATGAACTCCACTTTTAAGAACGCAAACCCAAATAAATGCACCAATAATCACATAAAGGCTTTTTATACAAATATGCAAATAATTTAATAATAGCAAAATAGCTAAACCACAAGTAGCAAGGCTAAGACTTAAAATACTTAGCTCATTTGTATAAAATAAAGCGATTATAATAATTGCAGCAACATCATCAAATATTGCAAGGCTTAGTAAAAATATTGTTAAAGATTTTGGAATTTTATTTCCAAGTAATAATAAAACTCCTAAAGCAAAAGCAATATCAGTTGCAGTCGGTATTGCAAAGCCTTGTAAAGCAAAACTATCATTTATATTGACTAAGCTATAAATAATAGCAGGGACAATTACTCCGCCAAGTGCTGCAATTAGTGGCAAACTAGCAGCTTTTATATTGCTTAATTCTCCTATTAGGATTTCTTTTTTAACTTCTAATCCAACCCAAAAGAAAAATATAGCCATAAGCCCATCATTTACCCATAAAGTAAGTGGTTTTATAAGGTTTAAATCTCCAAAAATCACACCTGCTTTATAATTAGTAATGAGTTCATAATAAGTGTTTAGATTTGAATTTTTAAGAGCTAAAGCAAGTATAGTCATAAAAATCAACAAAATTGGAGCAAAAAGCTCGTGAGTTATAATTTTTTTAAGCATAATATCTCCTTGTTAAAAATTATTTTTTAGCAAGAAAAGTTTGCAATACATTAAACGAAAGCTCATTTAAGCATTGATAGGCAATGCTATTTTGCATTAATTCATTTTTTGTTTTATTAGAAAATGCTTTTGTTAAAGAAAAGCAATTTTTAAAATCACTATTATTTAAACCACAAAATATTATTAATTTTTTATCATAAATTTTACAAATTTGATTAATTTCTCCGATTACTTTTCCCATTAAACTTTGATTATCAAAAGCACCTTCTCCTGTTATTATTAAATCAGAGTTTTTAATCAATTCTTCAAGATTTAAAAGGTTTTTAATGTATAAAAATCCACTTTCAAATTCTGCATTTAAAAATGCTTTAAAGCCAAATCCAAGCCCACCAGCAGCACCACAACCTTGAAATTGTGAATAATCTTTAGCTAAATATTTTTCACAAACTTTTGCAAAATTTTTTAAACCCAAATCAAGCATTTTAATTTCATCATCATTTGCACCTTTTTGCCTTGCATAGACATACGCTGCACCATTTTCTCCATATAGTGGATTTTTCACATCACAAGCTATTTTGAAGCTGCAGTTTTTAAGCTCTTTTAATACATTTTTATCATTTATTTTTGCAATTTTTATTAGATTTTCTCCGATAGGTTTTAAAATATTTTCAAATTCATCTAAAAATTCGTATCCTAAAGCACTTAACATTCCTATTCCAGCATCATTTGTAGCCGAGCCACCAATGCCTATTATAAACTCATTTGCACCATTATTAATAGCGTCTTTTATAGCAATACCTAGTGAAATTGTGCTAGTTTTACAAGGATTTTTTTCATTTTCATTAAGAGCGATTAATCCTGCAAATTCTGCCATTTCAAAATATGCTTTATTTTCTTTTAAAAGATAATAACCATTATAATCTCTAATACCATAAGCGTTTTTTAAGTTTAAATAGATTTTTGTAGCATTGATTTTATCATTTATACTTTCTAAAAAGCCTTCTCCACCATCAGAAATAGCTAGTTGAATTGAGTTTATATTTAATTTATCGCAAGATTTTTTGATAGCGTCGTTTGCTTGTTTTGAACTAAGAGAGCCTTTAAAACTATCGCAAATAATTAATGCTTTCATTTTTTTATCCTTTTAATTACAAAATAAATTAGTAAAAAACTAAAAAATAAAGTAGCACTTATATCAAGTATAAATTCATTCATAAAAAATCTCCGTTTTTTTAGGTAGCATTAGGGTATTATCTGTGTATTTTAAATATTTTAGCTTTAGCGCATAAATTTTGTGATTTAGTGCAAAATTAGCAGCCTTATATGTATTTAAATAAAGCTTTTTTTGGGTTTCATTTGCTAATAATAATTTTCCTATTATTTGAACACCTTTAATTGGATTGTTTGTATAAATTGCTGCACTTAATAATCCATCTAATTTAATATGCCTTGAAGTAGGTGATGAGATAAAAAGTAATGCTTCATTAATCTCATCAAATTTATAAAACAAAGTAGCCGAATAAGGCTCGTTTGTAGAAACTACGCAAATATTGTTAGAATTTAAAAACTCATTTATTTTAGATTTCAATATCAATACCAACAGGACAATGATCAGAGCCCATTACATCGCTTAATATAAAGGCGTCTTTTAAATAAGGGGTAAGATTATTTGATATGAAAAAATAATCGATTCTCCAACCAACATTTCTATTTCTAGCAGCTGCACGATAGCTCCACCACGAATATTTTTCAGGAATATCTCCGTTTATATATCTAAATGTATCAACAAATCCAGCATCAAGCAATCTATCAATCCACTCACGCTCAATTGGTAAAAATCCACTTGTTTTTTCATTAGCTTTTGGGTGAGTTAAATCTATTGGGCGGTGTGCTGTATTTACATCTCCACAAATTATGATTTTTTTGCCTTCTAATAATAATTTTTTTAAATATTCTAAAAAATCATCATAGAATTTCATTTTATAATCTAATCTTTCATCACCGCTTTGTCCGTTTGGAAAATATATATTAAACAAAACAATATCTTTAAAACTATGCTCTAAAACTCTTCCTTCATCATCAGGAAAAAATTGGGCAAATCTACTCTCGCATTCAAAATTTAAAAAGCTCATAACACCAGAATATCCAGCTCTTTTTGCTGAATTTGATTTAATATCTTTAAAGCCTAAATTGTTTATATCTTTTGGAAATTTATCAGGTGTTGCTTTTATTTCTTGAATACCTAAAAAATCAGTAGGGTATTTTTCTAAAAATGAAAACCCATCTTTATCACAAATTGCTCTTAAACCATTTACATTCCACGAAATTAATCTCAAAACTATTCCTTAAATTAAGTTATTTATAATGATAAAAACTATACAAAAAGGTAGTAAATGTTAAAGATAAATCCAATTTTATTTAATTTTGTTTTAAGTGCATATA
>NZ_JAHCZE010000026.1:0-22504 GCF_018501205.1 Campylobacter sp. 2018MI01
ATACTTGTATTATAAGATTTGATAATAAAATAAATTAAAAAGGAAAAATATGAATTACGCATTTTTATACCCAGGTCAAGGTTCTCAAAGTGCTTTTATGGGTCAAGAATTATTTGATAATTTTGAGTTTGTAAGAAAAACTTATGATAAAGTTAGTAGTTTTTGTGGTATTGATTTTAAAGAATTAATTTTTAGTAAAAATGATAGATTAGATATAAGTGAATTTACCCAACCTGCAATATTACTAAATAGCATTATGTATTATAAAGTATTTGAAAAATTATTAGAAGAAAATGGAATTTCATTAAGAAAAAAAGATGATATAAAGCCTTTTATTAGTTATGAAGACACTCCATCTTTAGGACATTCTTTAGGAGAATTTTCGGCTTTATGTGCAAATAATGCACTTGAATTAAAAAATGCTTTAAAGCTAGTAAATATGCGTGGAAAATATATGCAAGAATGTGCAAGTAGCGAAAATCCTGCTTCTATGATGGTTATTTTAGGTTTAGATGATAATTTAGTAGAAGAAATTTGTGCTAAAGCAAATAAGGAAAATAAGCAAATCTATGCAGCAAATTACAATTGCGATGGTCAAATAGTTGTAGCTGGGCTTAAAAAAGATTTAGAAAATAGCATAGATGATTTTAAAAATGCTGGAGCAAAAAGAGCAATGCTACTTAATATGAGCGTAGCAAGTCATTGTCCTTTAATGCAAAGTGCAGCTAATAAATTAGAAAAAGAATTGTTATTTAATGATGATTTCATACCAGTAATCTCAAATGCTTTTACAAAGCCTTATAGCACTAAAAATGAAGCCATTTTAGCTATAAAAGAGCAACTTATTAAGCCTGTTTTATATAAACAAAGCATAAAAAGTATAGAAAATAGCGTTGATGGTTTTATAGAATTTGGAAGCAGTGTTTTATGCGGACTTAATAAAAAAATAACAAACAAACCAAGTATTAGTATAAAAAGCCTAGAAGATATTGAAAACTTTATAAAAACATTTAAGGAAATCCAATGAAAATAGCAATTTTAGGTGCTATGCGTGAAGAAATTGAGCCAATTTTAAATGAGTATTCTTATAAAGAGAGTAAATATGCAAATAATACTTATTATTTCATTGATTACGCAGGGCATGAGCTAATTATTGCTTATTCAAAAATAGGCAAAGTAAATTCAGCCCTAAGTGCTAGTGTAATGATAGAAAAATATAAGGCTGATTGTTTGCTTTTTACAGGCGTTGCAGGGTCGCTTAATCCTAATTTAAAAATAGGGGATTTATTAATTGCAGAAGAATTAGTGCAGCACGATATAGATATAACAGCGTTTGGACACAAACCTGGCTATGTCCCTGAAACTAGCGTTTTTATAAAAACAAGTGAAAAATTAAATAATATTGCTAAAAAAGTAGCAAAAGAGCTTGATTTAAATGTAGTTAGCGGCATTATTGCGACATCTGATCAATTTATTTGCGATGAAACTAAGAAAAATTGGATTAAAGATACTTTTAATGCTGATGCGGTTGAGATGGAAGGAGCAAGCGTTGCTTTAGTTTGCGAAAGTCTTAATGTGCCTTGTTTTATATTAAGAGCAATTAGCGATGATGCAGGTGGAAATGCTGATGTTAGTTTTGATGAGTTTTTAGAACTAGCTGCTAAAAATAGTGCTAGATTTGTCTTAAAAATGTGCGAACATTTGTTTAAAAATGAGCTTAGCAAAAGACTTATTAAAGAAGTAGCAAGAGCTTGTGATAAATTTAATTTAATTGAAGAAGGCGATAAGGTTTTAGTAGGACTTAGCGGTGGAAAAGATAGCTTAAGCTTACTAATGCTACTTAAACATATGCAAAGAGCAGTCCCGTTTAAGTTTGAATTTGAAGCAGTAACGCTTAGTTATGGAATGGGTGAAGATTATAAATATTTAAGCAATTATTGCAAGATTTTAGGTATAAAGCATACAATAATTGAAAGTAATATTTATGAGATTTCTAGTGAAAAAATCCGTCAAAATTCAAGCTTTTGCTCGTTTTTCTCTCGTATGAGAAGGGGATATTTATACACTTATGCTAAGGAAAATGGTTTTAATAAATTAGCGTTAGGTCATCATTTAGATGATGCTATTGAGAGCTTTTTTATGAACTTTACTTATAATGGAGCTTTAAGAACACTTGCTGCGAAATTCACTTCAGCACAAGGAATTACCGTAATTCGTCCTTTGATATTTGTTCGTGAAAGAATGCTAAGAGAAAATGCTATTAAAAATGGTCTTAAAACAATAGGCGATGAAGCTTGTCCTGCTATGAGATTTGATGTGAAAATGCCACACGCAAGAGCAGAAACAAAAGAGCTTTTAGCAAGTCTTGAAGCACAAAACCCAAAATTATTTAAAAGTCTTGAAAATGCCTTTTTTAACATTCATTACGATACTTTTTTTGCAAACGAAGGTGCTAATTATTGCAAGGAATAATTTTAAATACCTTTAGCGTTAGGGATAAAGATTTAATAGTCTTTATCCTAAGTAGCGAAGAATTAATAAAATGCTATAGATTTTACGGAGTTAGACACTCACATTTAATAGTCGGAAATATTATTGATTATGAGCTAAGTATTCAGCCTTTATTTTTGCCAAAATTACATTCAACAATGCAACTAGCCTTGCCTTGGAATGATTATGAGATTATTAAAGCTTGGCAGAGTTTTTGTGTGCTTTTGTATGAGCATTTAAAAGATAATCAAGAGTGTGGAAGTTTTTATTATGATTTAAGTTTAAGAATAATTAATAGATTAAAAACTCAACATTATAAAAGAGTATTTTTAGATGCTTATGCTTTGATGATTGAGTATGAAGGTAGGCTTTATTTTAGTGAAACTTGCACGGAATGCAATAAAGAATTAAATGATTTTTTTTCTTTAGGAGAAGGATTTTTAATGTATTGTAGGGGTTGTAAAGTGAGTGTAAGTATCAATAAAATTAAGATGAAAGATTATCTAAAAAATAAAAATTCAGCTATATTTGAAGATGGCGAAATAGATTTATTATACGAAGTATTTTCTAAAAAATTATAAAACTACAAAAGCTAAATTAAATTCTTTATTTTAAAAATCTTAAACAATATTACAATGAATTTGAATTTTAAATAAAATTTATTATCAATATAACTATCATTTATTTAAAACTTATAAATATTATGATAATTATTTTTGTTATTAACTAAAAATATTATAGAATATCATTTTTATTATCAATTAAGGAGATATTTTGAGAAAATCTTTAAAACTTTCTTTGGCTTTATGCTTATTTGGTGGTGTTGGCTTATTGGCTAATGAGAATGCTAATCTTGATACTATTGAAGTAAATGCTAGTTCAATTGGATATTCTAATGTTGATTCGCTAAAAATCTCAAACAAAAACGCAGGTGCAATAAGAGATGTTATGCGTGATATTCCAGGTGTTTATGTGGCAGGGACAAATCAGTTTAATCAAAAACTTTATATGCGTGGCGTAAATGATAGGGGTATTAATATTACTATTGATGGTGCAAGACAACGTGGAAATATTTTTCATCACTCGGCTGATTTAGTTTTAGATGTTGATTTATTAAAAGCTATTGATGTTGGCGTGGGTGTTTTAAGTGTTGCTAATAACTCAGGTGCTTTAGGTGGTTCGGTTGCGTTTAAGACTGCAAGTGCATTTGATTTATTAGAAGGTGATGAGAGTTTTGGTGGTAAGTTTAAGACAGGCTATTCAACTAATAATAAAGAATGGCAAAAAAGCATAATGGCTTATGGTAAAACTGATAATAATTTTGGTCTTTTAGCATATATCAATCATAAAAATTATGGCTTCGGAAAAGATGGAAATGGCAATGATATTGGTGGTAAGGGTCATGATTTAAGCTATTTATTTAAAGTAAATTATGAAAAAGATGAGTATAAAGCAGGTCTTAGCTATGAGCATACTGAATATGATGGTGATTTTCCATTTAGAGGTGAGTTTGGTGGCTCGGTGGCATTTGATACAGGCACGCTAAAAGCAGGAGAAAGAGCTCAAGCTATTTTGCCTCAAAAAATGCAAAGAGATACCTATACATTTAATTACAATTACAATCCAAATGAATTAATTGATAGCGAATTTAGAGTTTATCATACAGAGCATAGGCTTATAAAAGATGAAGTTCCAAATTATGCAGAATTTAAAAAATCAGGTGGTAAAGCATTTTTATCAAATGATGGGGTAAAAACCACAGGTGCTTATTTAAACAATAAATCAAGATTTGAAAATACTAGCTTTAATCAAGAAGTATTTTATGGACTTGAGTGGTATCAAACTACAAGCTTTAGAAAAAATCATTCAAGTTTAAAAGATGCAACAAATGGAGCAATTTCTGTAACTCCTACAAACAATCATCCTAAAGAAGTAGCAAACAACCTATCAGTATTTTTACAAGATACTATTCAAATTGGTGGATTTAGCATAATTCCTGGAGTTAGATTTGATAGATTTACTATAGATAATTTTGGCAAGAAAACTCAAGGATTTAATAATTTTAGCCCTGCATTAGCACTTGATTATAAGGCAGAAAACGGCATTAATTTATTTGCTGGGTATTCAAAAGTATTTAGAGGACCTGATCCGATTGAAGCTTTAAGACTTAGTGAAAATACATTTAATACAAATTATATTGATGAGAATTTAGAGCCTGAAACAGGTGATGCTTATGAAGCTGGATTTGGGTATAAAAATAACTTTAATGAACATAATGTTAATTTTGTAGCTAAGTATTTTTATACTGATTATAAGAATTTAATTAAAGAAAATGTAAGCGTAACAACTACTCAAAACGGACAAGCAGTTACAAATAATTACAATCGTATGAATATGGGTAAATCTAATGTTCGTGGGGTTGAATTATATGCTTCTTATGCTTATGAGAATTTAAAATTTAGTGCAAGTTATACTCATCAAACAACAAAACATAAAGACAAAAGTAAAGTTGGTGGCGTAATGGCATATAGTGATAGTGGGGATAAATATACATTTAATGCTGAATATTTTGCTAGTCCAATTGATACATTATTTGGTTATAACCTAATAGCTTTTGCTGGTAAGACTTTAGAAGATGGAACTAAAAAAGCAGGTTATGGAGTAAGCGAAATATATGCAAGTTATATGCCTACTCAAAATCTTGAAATAAACTTAAGCGTTGGCAATCTATTTGATAAAACTTATGTTTCACATTCTCAAAGAAGATTTGGGGTTGAGACTGCAAACGACTATGAAGCAGGAAGAAATATAAAACTAGGCTTTAGTTACAAATTCTAAACTAAAAAAGGCTTTTTAGCCTTTTTTAGAATATCAATTATTAGGAGAAAATGTGGAATTTTTAAAAGAATATTTAGATTATTTTGTGTTTGCGATATTATTTTTTATGAGCTTTTTAGTTTTGGCATTTAGTATTGAAAGGCTAATATTTTTTAAAAATATTGATATTAAACATTATAAATGTAAAGATGAATTAGAAATAGCACTTAGTAAAAATCTCACCTGTCTTTACATCGTTTATCAAAACGCTCCTTATATAGGTTTGCTTGGCACGGTAATAGGCATAATGATTACATTTTATGATATGGCAAATGCGGCTACTATGGACGCAAAAAGTATTATGCTAGGGCTTTCACTAGCACTAAAAGCAACAGCACTTGGACTTGTTGTAGCAATCCCAACTCTTATGATATATAACGCATTTATTAGAAAAGTTGATGTTGTATTATCAAGATTTAAGGAAAATAATGAGAGTAAATAAAGAAGGCTTAAATCTAGTTCCATTTATTGATATTATGCTAGTTTTACTTTGCATTGTTTTAAGTGTTAGCACCTTTATAGCAGAAGAAAAAATCGCTATAAACTTACCAAAATCAGAAAATAGCGTAAGCATTGATGATAAGCAAAAAGTATTTATAAGTATTAATGAAACTGGCGAGATATTTTATAATGAAAGTTTGCTTAGCGTAGATGAATTAAAGACAAAATTATCAAGTATTAGTAAAGATGAAATTGTAATTTTACGCTCTGATGAGAACGCTAGTTATAAGCATTTTGTAAAAATAGTGGATATTTTAAAAGAGTTAAAGCATGAAAATTTTGCTATTGCAACAGAAAAATAAAATCGCATTTTTCATCTCCTTTTTAGTTCATGCGGTTTTGTTGGCGTGTTTTTTTAGAATTGATGTAAAGACAAGTGAGATTAAAAATGATAAAGCTTTAGCGGTGCTTTTTTATGCTCCTAGCATACCTCAAAATGCTGTTAAAGAAGAAATAATTGAAGAAGTAAAAGAAATAAAAGAAGAAATAATCAAAGAAGAGATAAAAGAAGAAAAATTTGCTTTAAAACCTAAAAAAAAGCACCATAAAAAACCAAAACCAAAGCAAGAAGTAAAAGAAATTAAAAAAACTCAAGATGAGCCAATCACACCTAAAAATGAACCTTTAGCAAGCAAGATAAATGAAGCTAAACCAACTACTACAATTAGTAATAATACTCCTGCAGGTGGGAATAATCAAGATGAATTAATCTCTCATATTCAATCAGTTTTAAATAAAACTGCTAAGAGCAATTATCCTATGAGTTCAAGAAAAAGGCGTGAGCAAGGAGTAGTGGTTGTAGGATTTACCTATGATTATGGTAAGGCAAAAAATATAAAAATACTTAAGCCATCAAAATATGAAAATCTAAATAAAGCAGGGATTAAAAGCGTTGAGATAGCGAAATTTAAGCGTTATGAAAGAGTTTTAGATATTAGTGTGCCGCTTAAGTTTAGCTTACATTAAAAATTAGTGCTTAATTGCACTAATTTAAAAATTATAATTTAGATTAAAAGTATATAGCCTTGAATTAGCGTATTTATAACATAATTCGTTATTACAATTAAATACGTTGATTTTATTTTTGCTATTTAAAATATTTAAGATATTAAAACTTATTTTTAATTTAGTATTTTTAATATTTTTAGTATAGCCAAATCCTAAATTCCAATTCAAATATGACTTAAGTTTAGTATCGCTAAATATTTGCATATTTAAATTCTTATCGTATTGTGAGTATAAATCATTTTTCGCTGAATGATAAGTGATTTCATTAATCAAGTTAAAATTATCATAAAATAAATTATGAGTAAAATTAGCTATAAAAGGCTCATAAACAAATGGCAATTCACTTGATTTTATAGTTTTACCATTATAGATTATGTTTTTACCAGTTGTGCTTAAATAATTAGTCGCACTACCTTTTTTATGTAAATAGCTAAGATTGAAATCAAAATAATTTTTAGTATTAAATATACTAATTTCATTGCTAGATAAATTAAGACTTATAATATCATTAGCTGTTTTTTTGCCATTATAATAAACTTTATAATTATTATCAGTATCTTTTATATTTTCTAAGCCTAATTCTTCTTGATTTGCTGAATAAATTTCATTATAAGTTTTGCGTTTAATGTATTTTAATAACATTTTAAAATATTTAAATTCTGCGTTGTAATATAGGCTAAACTCATTAGCATAAGGGCTTTTTAATCCCATAAAAACTCTATCTTTTTGCCATTTTGTATCTTGTATCCAAGGGCTATTATAATCAATTCTTGAATACTCTTCATATCCACTAAAATAATCATCATATAAAATATAAGCTAAAAGCCCTTTATCATAATATTTATTAAATCCAAATCCTAAAAATTGATTATCATTTAAATAATACTCAAGTCCTGTTCTAGGGGCTATATTAAATCTTTTGCTAAGGCTATCATAATCATTTCTAAGACCTAATCTAAATCTAAAATTATGATATTTAATATCGCTTTGTATAAATTGAGCGTAGTTATTTATTGATTTTTTAGCTTTTGCAAAATGTGTTTCATAATATGAAAAATATTGATTATTTATGCAACTAATATCATTTTCTTTACAAGCTAGAATATCAATTGGTTTTTCATATCTTGTATAAGGATTAATTCTATTTATTTTGCCTTGATTTTTACTAAGTTCAAAACCAAAATTAAAGCTATATTCTAAATCATTATTTTTAAATTCATTAGTTTTAGCATCTAATTTATATTGATATGATTTTTCAGTTTGTAAGGTATCTCCTAGCCCACCATAACTTTGCTTTATACCTGAAGGTAAAATGAATTGATACTGAACTTTTTTATCATAAATTCTTGAAGAATTTGATTTTAAAAATGATAAATGCTGATTAAGATTTATATTTTTTAATTCACTTTCAAGATTAAAAGCTAGGCTAAATCCACCATAATTTACTTTCATATTAGAATCAATTACGCCTTCTTGAAATTGATTTATTAAATAAGGATTATAAATAAAAGTTGAGCTAAGAATATGGTTATCATAATCTTTTTGAGTTTTTAGCAAAATTAAGTTATTTGTATCGCTGATTTTATTTATTGTGTATATATCTTTTTGCTTTATTTTTGTATTTGAATAATTACTACTTACAAAAAATAAAATTCCAAAAGTATCATTTAAGTATGAGCTAAAATTAGCACTGAAATATCTTTTATAATAATTACTAAAATCTTGATAACCATATCCACTAGAATATTTTTGCCTTATTTTATCATCTATAAAAATATTATCTTGAAAGCTATATCCAAGACTAAATCCACCACTTGGATTTTTTGATGGGCTTTTGATTTTTGCATCAATTACTCCACCTAAAAATCCACCATAACTAGCACTTACAAAACTATCATAAATGCTTAAATTATCTATAATTTCGCTATCTATATTAAGCGAATATGAACCAAGAGATGGGTTATACCAGACATTTTTATATAGCGTTTTTGACATAGCTGGTTGAATGGTGCTTGTTATGTTTATTCCATCTATAAACATTTGATTTTGATAGGTTTTAGCACCATTGATTGAAAAATCATCTGGCTTTAAAGAATTTGAATTATCGCTATCTTTAGTAGTAATTCTTATATTTGTATGATTTTTGATAAGTTCATCTAAAGTGTGATTTTGTTTTATTTGAGTATTAAGATAGGCTTTATTGTAAATAGTGTTAGAAAATTCTAAATAATCAATATTTTGCACTGCATTAATATTGATTTCATCTAAGGTATTTGCATAAATATATGTAGCTAAAAATATGCTTAGCCTAATTTTATTTTTGCAAAATTGCTTCATAGCCATCTTTTGCTAAACATTTTAAAAGTGATTTTTCATCATAAGTTTTATCACTTATTTTTAGAGTTTTAGAATTTAAATCTACTTTATAATTTTTGCTAACTTTACTAGCACAAAAACTAATAAAATCAACACAAACTTCACAAGCCATATCTTTTATAAAATAAACATTTGCATTAAGATTAAGTGCTAAAAGCATTATAAAAAATGCTTTCATTGTTGCACTGCTTTATAGCCGATTTCGTTGATTTTTTCTACTATTGCTTTAATATCTACATCTTTAGCAAAAGTAATAACTAAATCTTTAGAATTAAAATCAGCCTTGTAATCTTTAACTTCAGCAATACTTTTAGACGCTTCTATTATTTTTTTAGCACAACCATTGCAACCCATATTTTTTACATTTAATAAATAACTTACATCAGCAAAAGCTAAACTTGATAAAATTGACACAAATAATAATTTTTTCATACATTCTCCTTAAAAAATAATAATTATAAAAAACATTTCTTAAGAATAATTGAAAATAATTATAAATATTATATAAAAAATTAAATTAGAATTTAAAATATTATTTTGATATTTTAATATTAGCTAATTTTTAAATATAATTAAAAATTATTTTTATATAAAGGTTTATATAGTTTAAAAAATATTTGTTATTTTTATTTAGTTTAACTTTTTTAAATGCTTTAATTATCAATGAAAATGAAGTGATTTCAAATCAGATAATTACAAATGAAGATATAGATAATGAAGGCGTCATAAATAGTGATAAAAATCAATTTTCTGGTGTTTTTAATAATAATTTTGGTGCTACTTTAAGTGGTAATTTTTCTACTTTTAACGAGGTGTATAATGGTGGATTTTTTGAAGGCTCATTTCATAATATTCAAATGTTTGTTAATAATGGATATTTCTTAAGCACCAATACTACTACAAATCAAGAGTTTTTTAATCTATATGATGGAATGATAGAAGCTAATCACAATAATTTTTTTAATATGCAAAATTATGGCTTAATTTATGGAGATGATAATATTTTTTATGATTTTATTAACTTTCAAGAAGGCTGGATTTTTGGAGATAACAATACTTTTAATGGAGATGTTTTAAATGATACTGATGGGCTTATATCTGGAAATAATTTATCATTTAAATCAATTTTAGAAAATAATTCATATATTTTTATAGATAATAAAGCTAGTTTTAATGAAGTAATTAACAATGCTGTTATGGATGTAAATAATGCAGAATTTATTGGCGAAGTAATCAATAATGATACTATCAATGGGGATTTTTTAGAATTTAAAAATAATCTAAAAAATAATCAAAATAGCACTATTTCTGGAGAGAATTTAACTTTTGCAAATACTTATAATGATGGTATGATTTTAGGTGATATTACTACTTTTAATAAAGAATTAGATAATGATATTAATGGCTGGGTTATTGGAAATGATATTACCTTTAATGATAGGGTTATTAATAATGGTGATTTAGTAGGAAGCAATTTTAAGTTTAAAAATCAATTAGAAAATACTTTAAATGTAGATAGTATTTATTCTAGTTTTGAAAAGATAAATAATAGTGGATTTTTTACAAGTTATAAATCTACTTTTAATAATACCATTACTCAAAGCGATAATGCGTATTTTTATGCTAATGCATCTGCTATTAATGCTGATATTTTAGGTGGGGATATTGAGATTGCTTATAGTAATTTAGCTAATGAAGAATTAAAAGTAAAAAATGCGAAAATCAATAATTCTACAATTAATTCAAAAAATATGATTTTTGATAATTTGATTTTAAATTCTTCATCAATTTATGGTGGTTTTAGAGCTAAAACACTAGAAGCTAATAATAATAATTTTGTTCTTTATTTTAATGATGGTTTTAGTGGGGCTATTGTCGTTGATGAAGAGATAAAAGGCGTAAATAATGATATAAAAATTGTAAATTATCAAAATAATTTAGGATTCTTTCCTTTACTTTTAGCAAGAAGTAGTAAGGATTTAAGTAAAGATTTTGCTGTATATACTATAAAAGGCTTTAGTGTTTTTGGTTTTGATAAAGAAGTAATAGTAAAAAAAGAGCAAAATGGAGCTTTTTTGCTTGGGATAGGGGATTTTAACTCTTTAAATATTAGCGATATTAATGAATTATTTGATGATAAATATAAAAAGAATTTAGAAAATAATGCAATAAATAAAATTACAGCAAAAAATCCCGATATTGCAAAAATTGGTGTGGATAAAAAGCTAATTAATAATATAAAAAATAAATTCTATAAAGAAGACTTATTAAATTATTCTATTTCAAGATTAAATTTTGATAGCAAAAGGTTTGATTATTTAGATTATGAGTATTTAAGTGGGGATATAAATGATATAAATTATTGGCTAAATCTAATAAAAATAAATAAATCTAATGAATATAATTATTTTTATAATAATTTAGGATTGTTTTTATATAGCTTAAATAATGAAAGCAAAAATCATAAAATCTATGGCGGCGGATTTTATGCTAATTTTAATTTTGATAATTTTTATATAAATACTGATTTTAAATACAATGAGCACGAAGTTGCGATAAATCTTGATGATTTAGGGATTATAAATAAAGATTATTTTAGCGTTAATTCAAAAGTAGAATTTGGATTAAGTTATGAAAATTATTTTGTATATAAGCCAAATATTGCTTTTGTTTTTGAATACTTACCAAAGACAAAATATAAAAATGAATATATAAAAGCTTTATTTAAAAGGCAAAATAATTGCTTTTTAAAATTAGGTTTTGCTTTAGAATACCTTAACAATGATTTTGCATTTTCGCTAAATAGTAATTATTTTAAAAGCTTAAGCAAGGATAAATTGCTTATTATAAGTGATGGATATTCTAAAGAAAATCTATATTTTAAAAATCTTAATAGTTTTGAGCTTGGAATACAAACTAAGTATTTATTAAATGATAGTTTAAGTTTGGATATTGATTTAAGTAAGCAGTTTTTTAAAGAATTTAATTCTTATTTTTTTAAGATTGGTTTTGGATATAAGTTTTAGGCAAAATTATATATTTTGCCTTTTTATAAATTAAACATATGATTTAATGGGCCTCTGCCACTTCCTAAGTTTGGAGCAAATTCCATTGCATTTTGTGTATATAATTTAGCATCTTTTACAGCTTGTAGTTTAGAAAGTCCATTAGCTAAATTAGCAGCTATAGAAGCACTTAAAGTGCATCCTGCGCCGTGATCGTTTGTGGTGTTTAAAGCTTTTCCGTAAAGCTCGTAAAAGTCTTTTCCATCATAAAAATAATCTATCGCTAAATCAAAATATTTTCCACCTTTAGCAATTACGCTTTTAGCACCTAAGTCTATTAATTTTTTAGCAGCATCTTTTAGTTTTTCTTTAGAATTAATCTCAAATCCACATAAAAGTTCAGCTTCTAATTTGTTAGGCGTTAAAATATCAGCGAATTTGATAAACTCATTTACATAAAGCTTAAAATCTTCATCTCCTATTAATCTAAAACCACTTTTAGCAAACATAACAGGGTCAATTACTATATTTTTAGGTTTATATTCTTTAAATTTTTCAATAGTTAATCTTATTAAATTAGCATCCCCCATTAATCCTGTTTTTAGTGCTTTTGGTGGAATATCTTTAAATACTGCATCAAATTGAGCCGATACAATATCTTCATTCATAACACAAGCACCATAAACTCCTTGAGTATTTACAGCATATACTCCTAAAACTACTGCCATTCCAAAAGTTTTATGCATAGTAAAGGTTTTTAAATCAGCTTCAAGTCCGCTACCACCACTGCAATCACTTCCTGCAATTGTTAGAACTGGATTTAACATATAAACTCCTTATATTGGTTAAAAGAGAAATAATACTCTAAAAATTTATAATTTTATTATAATATTTGCCTTTTTTATAAATTTATTAGGAACAAAAATGTTTAACCTTGATATAAACTTATTTTCTTACATTAGCGTTAGGGCTTTTTTAGCGTTTTTATTATCGTTTATTATTACATTAATTATTATGCCACTTTTTATTTCTTGGGCAAAGAGTGTAGGGGCTAATCAGCCAATTTTAAGTGATGCACCACTAAATCATCAAAAAAAATCTAATACTCCTACAATGGGTGGGGTTGTTTTTATTTGTGCTGCTTTATTATCTAGTCTTGTTTTTACTACATTTAATGTTTATAGTTTTAGTGCGATTTTGTGTATTGTTTGTTTTGGTGCTATTGGAATAATTGATGATTTAGGCAAGGTATTAAAAAAGGCAAATAAGGCTGGGTTAAAACCACGCTCTAAAATGATTTTAATGTTAATTGCATCTTTAATAACAATATTACCTATTATGATATATGGGAATTTTAGCACAGAACTTTTTGTCCCATTTTATAAATATCCTATAATTGATATGAAGTATTTTGCTTTATTATTTTGGGTATTGGTGTTAATTTCTAGCTCAAATGCTATTAATCTAACTGATGGACTTGATGGGCTTGCTTGTGTGCCTAGTGTGTTTTCACTATTTACATTATCAGTGTTTTTATATCTTAGCTCAAATGCTGTTTATGCTAATTATTTATTGTTACCTAGAGTAAGCGGGAGTGAAGAATGCGTTGTGATTGCACTTGCATTAATTGGTGCTTTACTAGGATTTTTATGGTATAACTGCCATCCAGCACAAGTATTTATGGGAGATAGCGGTTCACTTACATTAGGAGCTATTGTTGGATATTTAGCGATAATTTCAAAAAATGAGATTTTATTAATTTTAATAGGTTTTGTTTTTGTTCTTGAGACTATTAGCGTTATTTTACAAGTTGGAAGTTTTAAAATATTTCATAAAAGGATTTTCAAAATGGCTCCAATTCATCATCATTTTGAGCAAATTGGTTGGAGTGAAAATAAAATCATAGTTAGATTTTGGCTAATTGCATTTATTTGCAATGTTTTAGCGTTAATTACTATTAAATTAAGGTGAGTTTTATGTTATCAATGTTTGGATATGGAAATGTTGCTAAGGCGATTACAAGCACTTATAAAAAGGGTGAATGGTATATATATGATGATAAATTTAGCGTTTGTAGTGAAGATGAATTTGGTAATAAGCTTTTACCTACAAGCTATTTTAATCCTGATAAAAGTAGTATAGAAGTAGTTAGTCCTGGAATTGCGCCTAATCATATTTTATGTAAAAGTGCTAAGAATTTAACAAGTGAGATTGATTTTTATAACGAAGCTTTAGGGCTTAGTATTTGGGTTAGTGGGACTAATGGTAAGACTACTACAACGGAAATGATTTCTTATTTGCTTAATATTGAAGCAGGAGCAAATATAGGAAAACCAATTGCATTAATGAATCTTAAAGCACCTTTAGTTGTTCTTGAGATGAGCTCTTTTGCCCTTCATTATACTAAGGTTGCAAGACCTGAACTTTATGTATTATTACCTATTTGTGATGATCATATTTCTTGGCATGGAAGCTTTAATAATTATGAAAAAGCAAAACTTGATTTAATTTTTAGAATGAATAAAACAGCAAGTATTATTGTGCCTAAAAAATATGAAGAGTATTTAAAGAGTGCAAATTGTATTAAATATTTTTATGAGAATTCTAGTGATTTAGCTAAACTTTTTGATATTGATTTAGTTAGATTAAATTACAATGAGCCGTTTTTATTAGATGCGTGTTTAGCGTTGGCTGCTTGTAAGATTATTAGTGGCAAAATTGAATATGAAAAAATATCTAAGTTTAAAATTGGTCGTCATAGAGTTGAGATTTTTAAAGATAGTAAAAATAGAATTTGGATTGATGATAGTAAGGCTACTAATATTTCAGCTGCACTTGCTGCTATTAATAGTTTTAAAGAGCCTTTACATTTAATTGCTGGTGGAGATGCTAAAGGTCAAGATTTAAATGAGTTTTTCTCAAAATTAGATAAAAATATAAAGCTTTATTTAATAGGCAAGAGCGATTTTAGCGATATTGCTAAAAAGCACGGATTAAACCCAATTAGAACCAATCTAAAAGAAGCTGTAAGTATGATTTATAAAGATTTAACAACTAAAGAAATAGCATTATTAAGTCCTGCGTGTGCTAGTTTAGATGAGTTTAGTTCTTATGCTGAGCGTGGGGATTTGTTTATAAAATATATGAAAGATTTAGATGTTTAGCTTTTTAAGACTTGCAAAAAGTGCTTTAATTACAAGTGAGTATAGTGTGAAAAATAATAAATTACTTTATAAAAATAAAGAATTTATAATCCAAGATGAATTAAAAAATTACGAAAATACTTATTTTGTAGTTGCTATTGATAGAGTGATTTTATTTAAAAATCAAAATGAAAATAATTTTGATAAGGCTAAAAAAAGACAAATAAAAGCGATAAGTATTAGTTGTTTAGTAATGATTTTATGTTTGATAATTTTATTTTTTCAAGAATTTGAAATAGGAATTTCATTTTTAAGTATTGCTAGTATTGTAGTTTTTATACTTTCAATACTTAATTATTCGTTTTTAAAACAACAAATTTTCGCATTAGAAAAAATTTAAGCATAATTTAAGAATTATCATATATAATAACGGCTTTTACTTCGGTGGTTGGATAGCTCAGTCGGTAGAGCAGCAGACTGAAAATCTGCGTGTCGGCAGTTCGATTCTGCCTCTAACCACCATTTTAAATTTCCCACTTTTTATTATTTTTTTGTTTGAGAATTTGAAATAGGAATTTCAAAATAATTTTTCTATACATTAAATATTTTTTCATATACTCCCCAAATGATTAAGGCAAAAAAGAAATTCGGACAAAATTTTTTAAAAGATGAGTTAGTAAAACAGCAGATCATCCAAGCGATACCCAAAGATTTAAAAGCAAAATTAATTGAAATTGGGCCTGGCTTAGGTGATTTAACTGCTCCAATACTTAAAAGCGGTTTTAAATTAACAAGTTTTGAAATAGATGATAGTTTAATTCCTATTTTAAACGAGCGTTTTAATAAAGAGATTTTAAGTGGAGATTTTACGCTAATAAATGCTGATGTTATGAATGTAAAAATTAGCGATGAGCCTTATTTTATATGTGCTAATTTGCCGTATTATATTAGTTCGCAAATTATTATAAATGCTTTATTTGATGATAACTGCATAGGTATGCTTGTGATGATTCAAAAAGAATTAGCAGATAGATTTTTTGGGATTGATTATTGTGCTTTAAGTGTTATTACGGATTTACTTTGTGATAAAGTTAATGTTTGTGAAGTGCCACCTAGTGCATTCACTCCTATGCCAAAAGTAAATTCTAGTGTAATTAAGCTTATTAAAAAGCCTAATTTGTTGGATAAAAAAGATTTAAAAGCTTTTAATTCTTTTATCAAGATAGCCTTTAATCAACCAAGAAAAAAAATGCTTAGTTCATTTTCAAATAAAACAAAGGTAAAACAAGCATTAGACAAGCTAGAAATTGATGAAAACAAAAGAGCTCATGAAATATCTGTTAAATCATTCTTAGAACTTTTTAAATTACTAAAGGATGAAAATGAATATTGAAGATTTAGAAAAAACAAAAGTAGCAAGAAGTTATGAAAACGCTGAAAACGAAGATGAACTTTTAGAAGAATTAGAAGAAGAAATTGACGATAAAAAAGCTAAAAAGAAAAAAAAGCGTAAGAAAAAAATCTTACCAGCTTCTTTAAAAGGTGATTTAGATTGGCAAAAAGCCTTAGCTGAATCAATGAAAGAAAACGAAAAAGCTCAAGAAAAAAGGCTATATCCTTGGATAAATTACAAAGGTAATGCAAGTGTTAAATTTACTCCATTAGGCGGACTTGGTGCTATTGGTGGAAATATGAGCGTAATTGAGTATGAAGATGAAGCTATTATCATTGATGTTGGAATGAGCTTTCCTGATGCTGATACTTTAGGTGTTGATATTGTAGTTCCTGATTTTTCTTATGTTAGAAAGATAAAAGATAAAGTAAAAGCTGTTCTTATCACTCACGCTCACGAAGATCATATTGGAGCAATGCCTTATTTTTATAAAGAATTTGATTTTCCGATTTATGCTACGCCGCTTCCACTTGGAATGATTTCAAATAAATTTAGCGAACATGGGCTTAAAGATAAATGCAAATTATTTAGACCAATTACAAAAAGACAAATTTATGAAATTGGCTCTTTTAAAGTTGAGTTCATGCATATAACTCATAGTATTATAGATAGCTGTGCATTAGCTATAAATACTCCTGCTGGAACTATTATTCATACGGGAGATTTTAAGATTGACCATACTCCAATAGATGGTTATGCTAGTGATTTACATCGTTTAGCTTATTATGGCGAAAAAGGTGTTTTATGTCTATTTAGTGATAGTACTAATAGTTACCGCGAAGGTGTAACTAAGAGTGAAAGCACCGTTGGTGGGACTTTTGATTTGATTTATTCAAGATGCAAAGGTCGTGTGATTATGAGTACATTTAGCTCAAACATTCACAGAATCCATCAAGCAATCACACACGCACTTGTATATAATAGAAAAGTTTGTATTATAGGTCGTTCTATGGAAAGAAACCTATTTACAGCAATTGAGCTTGGATATTTAAAATTTGATAAAAAGATTTTCATAAGTGCTGATGAGCTTGATAAATATCCTGATGAAGAGATATTAATAGTAACTACAGGCTCACAAGGTGAGAGTATGAGTGCATTATATAGAATGGCTACAAGCGAACACAAACATGTAAAAATTAAGCCTAATGATCAAGTAATTATAAGCGCTAAAGCAATTCCTGGTAATGAAGCAAGTGTATCAGGTGTAATTGATTTATTAATGCGTCATGGAGCAAGTGTTGCTTATCAAGAATTTAGCGAAATTCATGTAAGCGGTCATGCAGCAAGTGAAGAGCAAAAGTTAATCTTAAGACTTGTAAAACCTAAATATTTCTTGCCTGTGCATGGAGAGTATTCTCATATTAGTAAGCACAAAGCTAGTGCAATTGCTTGTGGTGTGAATGAAAAAAATATATATTTATTAAATAACGGCGATCAAATGGAGATTAGCTGGAATAAATTAAGAAGATTAAAAACCGTTAAAACAGGTAAAACTTATATAGACAATCAAGTAGATAGAGAAGTGCATGATGATTTATTAAATACTAGAAAAAATCTTGCAGAGCATGGAATAGTGCAGCTTAATCTTCATATTAATATGGGTGCAAGGACGCTAAATCACGCACATATAATCAATTTTGGTTTAGTATCAAATAAACTAGCTCAAGATTTTGCAACTGATGTTAGCAATTATATTAAATTATTTATAGCTGATGCAAAAGATACTTTATTAAAGGATAAAAAGGCATTTGAGCCTGCACTAAGAAATGCACTTAAGAAGTATTTTTTCAAAAAATATAAAAAATATCCGTATTTATTATTAAATATTCATTAAGGATAAAATATGCTAGAAATTGCAAAAAACATTCTAAAGCGAGAAGCCTTCGCTTTAGAAGAAGCGTCAAATTCTTTAGATGAGAGTTTTTGTGAAGTTGCTAAGATAATTAGCGAATGCAAAGGGAATTTAATCATTGTTGGAGTTGGTAAAAGTGGTATCGTTGGACGCAAAATTGCAGCTTCGTTTGCTAGTTGTGGGGTAAGGTCATTTTTTATTCATGCTAGTGAGTTAATGCACGGAGATTTAGGAAATATTTGTAAAGATGATGTGGTGATTTTAATTTCTTTTAGTGGTAAAAGCGAAGAAGTGTTAAAAATATTACCATTTTTAAATGATAGAAATGCTACTTTAATTAGCATTTCTCAAAGCAATTCTCCATTAGCAAATGCTTGTAGTTTCAATATTGCTACAAATTGTAATGAAGCAATCACAAATCTACCAGCACCTACTAGCTCAACTACTCTAACTCTAGCTTTAGCTGATGCGCTTTTAGCTTGTGTTATTAATTTAAAAGATTTTAGCGTTAGTGATTTTGGTATAAATCATCCAGGTGGAGCATTAGGTAAAAAGTATTATGTAAAAGTTAGTGATTTAATGCATAAAAACAATCTACCGATAATAAGCAAAAATGCTAGTTTAAAAGACGCTATTATTTGTATGAGCAAGGCAAGTTTTGGTTGTGCTTTATTGGTTGATAATGAAAAATTAGTTGGATTTTTAAGTGATGGGGATTTAAGAAGAGCTATGGCTAAGGATGATTTTTCTTTAGAGCAATTAGCCTTAGAATATGCTAGTAAAAATCCTAAAACCATAGAAAAATCAGTTTTAGCACATAAGGCGTTTTCTTATATGAAAGAAAACAAAATATCAATTTTAGTAGTTCTTGAGAATGAAAAAATAATAGGATTATTACAATTATTGGATGAGTGATGAGACTTAATAAATTTATAGCACACAATAGCAAGTATTCAAGAAAAGAAGCTGATAAATTAATAAAAGAAGGCTTAGTAAAGATTAATAACAAAGTTTGCTTAGAAGACTGGAGTGAAGTTGGAATTGATGATAAAGTTTTTGTAAAAGGTAAAAGAATTTATAAAAAAAGTGAATTTAGCGTCATCGTATATCATAAAGATAAAGGCGAATTAGTAAGCCATAAAGATGAGCGTGGAAGAGCCTTGATATATGATAATTTGCCAAGAGATTTTAGACATTTTAATCCTGTTGGAAGATTAGATTTTTCATCAACGGGCATACTTTTATTAGTAGATAGTCCTGTAATAGCTGATTTTTTAATGCAAAGTAACTTAGAGCGTGAATATTACTTAAAAATTAAAGGCACTATAAGTAAAGATGTAATCAATGCTATGGAAAATGGACTTGAGATTGTAAATAGCTTAAAAGGAGCACACCCAAAAAGCAAAATCACAAATCTTAGTCTAAAGCCTTTTTTAGAATATGAGATTTTTGGAAGTAGTGGTGGATATACAAAGCTAAGAGTTATTATTGATGAGGGTAAAAATAGAGAATTAAGACGCTTTTTTGCTGAATTTGATTTAGAAGTAGTGGAACTTAAAAGGGTTGCTTTTGGTAGGGTTGATTTGGGTGTGTTAAAGCCTAAAAAATATAGATTTTTAACCAATAGCGAATACGAAGATTTAAGAAGCTTTTTAAAAGAAAATAAGGTGTATTATTAATGAAAGAATTAAATAATTTACATAAAGAATTTATAGAGTTAAGACATAGCATACACGCAAATCCAGAGCTAGGATTTAATGAGTTTAATACCGCAAAATTAGTTGCAAATAAACTAAAAGAATTTGGTTATGAAGTTTATGAAGGCATAGGAAAAACGGGTGTTGTAGGAGTATTAAAGAAAGGAAATTCTACTAAAAGCATAGGTCTTAGAGCTGATATGGATGCACTTAGTATAGAAGAATGCACAGGACTTGATTATGCTAGTAAGAATGGCTGTATGCACGCTTGCGGACACGATGGGCATACGGCAGGATTATTAATGGCTGCTAAGTATTTAGCAAGTGCTAATTTTAATGGAACTCTTAATTTATTTTTTCAACCTGCTGAAGAATGTTGTGATAATGAAATGCTAAGCGGTGCTATGAGAATGATAAAAGATGGAGTTTTAGAACGCTTTAAGGTTGATTATATTTATGGAATTCATAATATGCCAATTTCACAGATGAAAGGCTATGAAAATAAGAAATTCTTTATGAAAAAAGGCGTAATGATGGCAGGTGTAAGTGCTTATAAAGTAGATTTTATAGGCTTAGGCGGACACGCATCGGCTCCACATTTATGCAAAGACCCAATAAGCGTTGCAAATAATTTTGTAAATGCTTTATATACTTTTAAATCTTTAGAATTAAAAGATAGCGTTGTAAATGTTACAGGCTTTCTAGCAGGAACTACAAAAGCATTTAATATAATCCCAAATGAAGCTAGTGTTATGATAAATGTAAGAGGTCTTAGCAATCAAGAGCTTGAATTTATTGATACAAGAATTAAAGAATTAGCAACAAACTTAGCAAATGCTTTTAATATAAAAGCTATAGTAAAAAGAGCTGAAAATATAAAAGCTACTATCAATAATGATGAAGCACATGAGTTAGCAAGACTTGCTGCGATTGAGAGTTTTGGTGAAGATGAATGTGAGTTTGAACACCCGCATTTAATGGGTAGCGAAGACTTTTCTGCATTTTTAGATGAGGTTAAAGGAACATATGCTTTTATAAATAATGGAGATAGTGCAAATCTTCATCATCCAGAATATAATTTCAACGATGAAGTATTGCTACTAGCTAGTAAGTATTTTGCAAATTTAGTATTAAATTATTTAAAATAAATTTATTTTTATTAAAAAATTAAATAAATTTATTATTTAGCCGATATAAAAAAGACTATATTTAAAAGGAGAAGATTATGAATGTAGGTTCTGTTAGTAATTCAGGTTTTACGAGTGGCTTACCAAAAAGTGTAAAAACTCAAGATGATGCAAGAAATGCTATAAAAGATAATTTAAAAAATATAGGCATTGACTTAGGAGATAGGGATTTAAGTAGTATTAGTGGTAAGGATATTACAAATGCTTATATAGCACAAAGTATGCAAATTAGCTTTTCTCAATTTAATACTCAAGGAAGCATATTTAGTTTTTCAAAAAATGAAATGCAACTTAATACTTTTCTTGGAACTTTAGGTAAATTAGGTGATGGTTTTGAGAATTTACAAAACTTAACTCCTGCAAAAGCTAAAGAATTAATTAGTGAAGATGGCTATTGGGGTAGTAAGCAAACTGGCGATAGAATAGCTGGTTTTGTTCTAGCTGGTGCTGGAGATGATATTGAAAAGCTAAAAGCAGGTCGTGAAGGAATTATGCGTGGTTTTAAAGACGCTGATAAGACTTTAGGTGGTTTTAGCAAAGGATATGCTGATATTGCAAATGCTACAATCGAACGCGCCGTAAAAGCTATAGATGATAAAATAGCTGAATTAGGTGGCAATGTAGTAGATATAAAAGCTTAATTAAATGCCTATTTTTAGGCATTTAATATTTATAAATAAAAATAATTTCAAATTCTTAAAAACAAATGTTCTTATATTAAAACAATTTAAAATAAAAAATTTTCATACTAATTAGATAATTTAATCAATTAATTTTAGCTTTTATAATAAAGTAAAATCATTATATTTTGCACTTATAATTTATACATCATAAAACATTAATTACAAAGTAAAATAATTAAAATATATATTATGAAAATAATTTATTTTTATAAGATTTTGCTATGTATTGATT
>NZ_JAHCZE010000027.1:0-22323 GCF_018501205.1 Campylobacter sp. 2018MI01
AAATATAATTTATTTAAACGTTAGAATTTATCATTATGATTTATCCTTCTTATATCAATTTCTTTTCCAAGTTTTACCAAGTGAAATAAAACTAATAAACAATAAAATATACAAAATACAATAAGTAAAATAAAGCTGAATATCTATATATAAAGATTTAAATAATTTATAATAATCATCGCCTCTACATCCTTTAGGTATTTCATTATTAAATACAAGAACTTTATATTTATTATTTAAAACATATTCTTTATAATCATTTATATGTTTAGGTGGTTTGATAAAAAAATCTCTTATAGTATTGAAAACTTCATAAATATTGTCTTCTTCTTTGTTTACAAAAGCTATATTTACAATGCACTTTAATTTATTTTGCGGTATTTCATTTAATGTTTCTTGTGTATATTTTGGCAAAAAGTCTAATTTAAAAATATTTAATAATGGACTAGAATTTGTTACTGACAACAATAATGCTACTAGATAAAGAAAATAAACATACTTTTTAAATTTTGATATTACAAAATAAACAACATATAAAATAATAAATAATATTAGTAAAAATAAAGGGAAATAAAATATGTTAGCTATAGTAAAAGATAATAAAAACATAAATAAAATAAAAGCGCAAGTTTTACCAGTGGCACGATTTATTTTTATTTTAGCTAGCACAAAAACTACTACCATAGAAACCATATAAAATACTATATTTAAAATAGGATTTGAAAGTCCAGTAAATATATTAAATACATCAAAATTAATAAAAATATATGCAAGTAAATTTAAAATCCCAAAAACAACTATTAAACCAACTATCGCATTTAAATTCTTAGCAAAGTTGGTATTAAAATCACTTAAAAATTCATCAATATAATTTTTTGAGTTTAAAACAACAAGACCCCAAATTTGAAGATTTTTAAGTATCCCCTTATTTTTATCTTTTTGTGCAATCTCTTTAGCTTCTATAATTTGAGCTTTTATATCATTTTCACTCATAATACATTTAATTAATTTAACAGCTTTATGAATTTTATTAGCATAAAAACTATCGTTACAAGCTTTAGCTATATTATCTAGTTTTATTATTGTATGATATAGTTCTTCTTGTGTTATTTGGTTGTTATTTATTAGCGTAAGCATATCATCTTTAGTGTAGTTTAAAATACCGTTAAAATCTATAATAGCTAATTCAGGCTTTAAAAAAGTTGTTTTATCTAAATTAATGCAACCTTTTATATTTGAATTTGTTAGAATAAAATCTTGTTCTATCCTAGAGTTTTTCAAGGTAAAATTATTGATATTACATTCATCTATTTCTAATTTATTTTTAACATTTATATTATAAACATCAAAATTATTAATATTTTTTGAATTTATCAATGACAATTCACTATCTATACAGCATTCATTCGCTATAAATTCTCCTTTAAAATCATTGATTTTAATAGTGTTAAAATTACTTTGTGTGATTGCTAAGCTTTTTATATTTATATTATCAAAGCTAACATTATCTTTAAATTCACATTGTGTTAAGAGTAATGTAAAGTCATTATCATTTGGGATAATATCGCTAAAATTAATTTCATTTTCATATTTGATTCCTATTAAACCTAAGTATTTTTTAGTCTTAATAATGTCTTTGTATTCTAATAAATCAACCCCATTTAAAGAGTATTGTAAAATAATTTTCTCACTTGTTTGAGATGCTAATTCAAATTTCATGTCCATCCTTAAATCGCATATTTATTGTAAATATTAGCAAACAATAACATGTAATTTAGTTATAAATATCTTAATTAAAACTAAATATCATTTAATTAAATATTTTTGTATGTTTAATAGGTTTTAAAGTTGTAAACAAACGAAATTACGGATTTAAATTCTTTTAAAATACACGAAATAAATTCCTAGTAAAAAATCAAGCTAACAATAATACAAACTAATAAAATAAAATTAAAAATATGTAAAGCTTCAAAAATATTAAAGAAATGATTGTAAAAACTTTAAGTAAAGCCCTAATTTTAGGGCTTTAGACTTAATTAAATATTTTAAATAGTATAAATATAAAAAATGCAGCAGGGGTTGCTTTAAATAGTATAAATGCCATGTTTTTGCTGATATTATTTTTTAACTCATTTTCTGATACATTTTTTCTTGTATTAGCCATCAAATCAAAAGCTACACAATATTTTCCAGCTTTATTTAAATTCTTTTCTGTATTTTCTAGTGATGTTATTAAATCCATTTTATTCTCCTACATGTTTTAAGGTAATATATGGTGATAATTGATAAATATCAAAAATAACTTCGCCGTATTTATTCACCAAAGTTTTTAGATTAGGTTCCATTGATGCTAAATCTTTATATGTATTATTTTCTTTAGTAATTGTGCTTTCATAATAACGCCATGATATTATGAAATATACTAAGAAAATTATAGCTCCTGTAATTAGACTTGAATTACACGCAAATATCAATGATATAATAAGAATAATTGTTAAATTGATTGGATAATTTTTACTTTCTTGGTGTATTGTTTTTAGCTCTTGATTAGATTTGTAAACATATCTTAAAAATTCTATACATTCGTAGAAATTTATACAATTTTGCTTTAATCTTTCATAATCAATTTCTACTCCGTTTGCGTGATTTTCTCTACCTATTAATGCTACAGTACCTTTTAATTTAAATACATTATTGACCGTAATTGTTGAACTTGTATTTGTTGTAGATATTGATGAAGATAAATTATTAGTTATTATGTTGCGATTATAACTTGTATGAGTTTGTGCTGTCTCACTAGCATTCATACTCTTAGTATGTTGAGATCTTACTATATTGATGATAGCATTAAAACCCATAAGACTAACCATTTTCTTAAGGGATTGTTCGGCATCTTCATAGCTAATGTTTGAACTCGTTGATATTTCTAGTTCACTTGCGAATATTACCTGATATCCCCCACCTATAATATCTCCACTATTTATGAGTCTTACGCCTAGCGCCAAATCAAATTTTGGATTTTGTGCTTTTAGCTCTTCAATAGTGCTAACACTATTCATTTGTGACTCCTTTGCTTTGGAATGTTTAAATGAGTATATTAATATTTTTAAATTAAATTATGTTTTAATTTAGCTTATTTAAGTTAAAAATATATTTATTAATTTAACTTACCTAAGAACAAGGCAATAAAGTTAGTTTTTTGCTTATAAATTATGTTTGGTTGAAAATACACTAAATAAATTCTTGGCTGATTACAGCTGCTAACCGATAAAATACCGATAAATTATACTGAAAAACTGCCGAGATTTTAAATTGCTATGATGAGTATATAAAATTTAAAGAATTTAAAATCAGAATTAGAAAAAGAAAAATTCCGTCCAATAAACGAGCTACTAAGTGGCAAAACAAGGTTTGCTAACTTTATCAGCCTTTGGCAAAAAGTAACGATTAATGATTTAGGTCTAGCTTACAATAGGCTTTCAGATAAAAAAGAAAAAAATTTGAAGATGATAACTTAAACTGCATTACATATAAAAATATTTTTGATAGTGTTAAAATAAACGATGGTGAAAAAAATAAAGAAGATGTATTTTTTACTATTTAATCTAAAATCATATACGAAATATGGACTTTATTTGTTATTTTAGAAGAATGTGAAATTTATATTTAAATAGCTTTGGCTTTAGACCTAATGAAATGATAAATACTAAGTATGCGAGTTTTTATTTTAGGAGTTCTATTTTTATGGAAAAATTAATGAAGTTAGCACAAGGTAGCACGAGATATAATTTATCTAAAACTAATTTTTTAAAAGTAAAATTCCTAAGTTTATAAGAACAGAATAAGTTGGGGGGGGGTAATTATGTGTGATGAGCGTTTGGAGTGCCTAAACGAGCTAATAATAGCCCAGACCACCCTCAAATCCCACCTTTTAACCGAACTCCTCATCGGAAATATAAGGGTGCAAAATGACTAATGAAATTCAACAAATAAAAAAAGACATATTAGAATTATTAAAAACAGATAATTCTAATTTAAATGTGGTGGTTGTTCCGATTGAGCAAGGTTGTTACTCTGTTAGTGTTTTAGCAAAAGAAAATAGCGACTTTAAGATTAAAGACATTGATATAGTTAAAAGGATTAATAGTGTTGAAAAAATAAAGCGAATATTTTTTAACAATATAGTATTTGACAAATCATTTGATAGTTTATCCAGCATGATTAATATAATTTCTTGCAATAACCATATTTCTACTCAAGAACAAAATTCAATAATAAAAAATAACAATACAGGATTTTATTTTGAAAATTGCATATTTGAAATGCAAATATTATTTATAGCCAATATAACTTGTAGTGGTTTATGTTTTGACAAATGTGTTTTTTCTAATTCTATTTTAATCAATTCTTCTAATATTACTTCGCTTAGTTTTGATTCTTGTAATCTTAAAGAAGGTATAGTAATTAGCAATACAAGATTATTAGTATCACTAAATTTTGAAAATTTAATCAATAAAGATATTTTAATATCTTTTGTAAAAGTAGAATTCCAAAGTGGGATTGAATTTGTATTAGATGATAAAAGAGATTTAAAAGAATTAAAATTTGAGGCAATAGTTTTTAAAGAACCTATGCTTTTTCATAATATTTTTAATTTATCAGAAAGCTTGATATATAAAAGCAAAGTTTGTATGAATGATATTGTTTTTGAAGAACCTGTGCAGTTTATGCAAACAAAATTTAAAAATGGCTTTGAATTCAGCAATGTTACATTTAAAAAAGAAGTTATTTTTACCGAAGATTTTATAAACGCAAATTACAATAAAAATGCGATTTTTAATAATTTAACTTTTTATAAAAAATTCAATTTTAAAAACTTTTTCAACTCTGATATTCAAGAAATAGAAATAAATAATTGTAATTTTAAAGATAAATTTGAATTCCCAAAGCAAAAAGAATACAAACAAAAAATAAAGATTATTGATACAATTTTTGATGATAGGGTGGATTTTGTAGAAAATGCTTTTTTAAATGATTTAATGATTAAAAATTGTGTTTTTAGTAAAGATTTATCTTTTAAACAAACGAAATTTATTAAAAGTTTTGACTTTATAGAAAATAAAGTTAAAGACAATATTGATTTTAGTGATGTTAGCTTTGAAATATCGCCAAATTTTCAATCAAGCATATTTGAAAAGCTAGTGATTTTATACAAAACCAAGTTTAAAGAAATACCGAATTTTTATTCAGCAAGTTTTAGCTCTAGTGCTGTTTTAGATATGCCTTTGGTGGATATAAAGGATTATTCATTTAACCATTTAAAATATGAGATAAAAAATAAAAATGATTTGATAGATATAAAAGGCATTAGAGAATGCCTAAATATCTTTAAAAACGCTCTTTTAAAGACAAACAATATCCTAGAAGCTAGTAAATATAAAGTTTTGGAGCTTTATACAAAAGAACTTGAGCTTGATTACAAGTTGAAAAATAAAGAAAATAAAGAAGAAAAAATCACTATCAAAGAAAGATTTGACAGATGGTTTTTAAAGCTAAACAGAGCAACAAGCGACCATCACACTGATTTTTTAAAGATACTTTTATTTACTCTAAGTGTCATCGGTGGGTATTTTATGATAAATTTTGGCTTGTCTTCAGAAATAGTTGCAAACAATTTTGATTATTTAGTTGGTAAAGCTCAACCGATAGAAAATTATACAAAGATGGTTTTTAACTCATTTGATTTAAAAAATTTTGCTTTTTCTACTCTTTGTGTATTGTGTTTTATCGTTTATATAACTTTGGTTTTAACTTTTAGCAAATTTAAAAAATTACTTGGTATTTTAGGGGCAGTTGGAATAATTGGTATTTTATGTAGCCCTAATATAATAACCCCATTTTTAGGGGCGTTTTCAGAAGATGCGAGAAATCATTATCTATATAAAGCCATAGATGATTTAGATGATAAAAAGGCGTTAGAACTAGCTAGAATAATACTTCCAAATGACAAGGATTTAAAAGAATTTAAACCTAGCAAAGCTATTTTAAGCCAAAATGCCAAACTAGAGCAAATCAGCATTTTTGATAAAACGGATTTAAGCGTTAATTTTATCTACGAGCAATCAAACCAAGATAAAAACGAGCAAAGCATTTATAAGGCTAAAAAGATTTTAAAAGACTACAAAGACGAGCTAAAATCATCAAAATTATTAAATGAAAGCCCCGAGCTAAAACGAGCCATAGCGATAGATGGTGGGGTTTCAAGGCTTAATATAGCTTATTATTTAGTTCTTGCGTTTTGTATATTTGCCTTGCAAAAAACAATGCGTAAAAACTCAATAATCCCAAGCTAAAACCAAATTTCGTTTGTTTGCTTAAACTTGCCGAACAAACGAAATTCCGAATTTAAATTCCAAATACGAAAATAAATTCCAAAGCCAAGCAAGTGACATTTGGGGATTTGTGGAATTTATTTCGTGTATTTTTGCCATAAAACTAAAGCTCCAAACATACGAAATTTATTTTTAATCTTTTAGTAATTGTTATTTTTAATACCAAAAAGATATGATTTTAAAATAAAGGAGTGTTCATGAGATTGGAATTATTATTTAGCGTAAAAGAAAAGCTAAGAGAAGGCAATAAATCGGTTTTAGTTAAAGATACAAGAAATATTACAAATATAATAGAAGAGAGATTAAATAGATTAGAAAATGGTAAGAAATGCTATAAAGGAATTGTTATAGAAGATAAATTAGCTATGAAACATGCCATTTTATTTAAGTTTAAAATAAATGGAAAAAGTCTTGATAAAGCTACTTTATTAGATAGATTTTATAAAGATATTAAAGATGGCGAACACAGAAAAGAATATCATATCACCGTAGTTTATAGCGATAGTTCTTTGTATTTTTCAGAAAAGCTGTATAAATTAATATCAAAACATGAAATTATGTTTAGAAAATTGATTTATTTGTTGATGATAGGGGCTTGTGGGGACAATTGGTATAAAATTGTAGATGAAAATATAGCAAGAGATAAACGTCAAGATAAAACCAATCAAGATTTAAATGAAGCTTTTTTATCTTTGCTAACATATCAAGATTATATCAATGGATTTTTTCAACTTACATATCCTAATAATCTTGAAGAGCTTATGGAAGAAGCGAAAAAAGAATTAGATAACAATAATAAAGAAAAAGCAATGGAAAAATTACAAAAAATTGCAAGAAAACCACACATAGAACATTGGTATGAGAATTTAAAAGTAGATAAGCTAAAAGAAGATTTATTAACTATACAAAAAATAAGAAATAAAATCGCCCATAATCACGCAATTTGTTTAAAAGACTATAAAGAATATGAAAAAACTATAAAAGCAGTTATAAAAAGACTAGAAAAAGAAATTGAAAAAGTAGAGAAAGAAAAATATATGTCTTTGAAAATAAATTCTATTGATATTTACGCTAGATATATGAAAGAACTTACTTCGCGATATGAAAATGCTTTTAAAAATATAGGCAAATTAGCAGACTACCAAACTAAGCTATCAGAAATGATAAGTTTGCCTAATAAGATTGTGCAAAATCAATTTGATATAGCGTCTAGATTGAGTAAAATCTATATACCAAGTTTTAGTTTTACAAATCCATTGCTTGAACTATTAAGAGAACAGGAAGAGTTAATGGTCGATAAAAAAGAATAATGATTTTTATAGGAATTTCGTTTGTTTGGATTTAGCCAAAACATACGAAATTTATGGATAAGTTTAAAAAATACATAAAATAAATTCTTAAATATAAAAATGCATTCAAGCTTTAAAATTTGTCAATAAGGCAGTTTAAATGGTTTAATTGTTAATCAATGGATATTTTGCAATGTTTGAGTAATTTCATAAGTACTATCAAATTTGCAATGATAGAAATTTTGTTATGGTTTGTAAAGGTAAAAATAAACTAGACTAACTAAAGTTATATAGTAAACTTCACTCACCACATATTTTTAGAACAGGTAAAAGATTTTTTGAATATAAATTTTACTCGTTTATAGAATAGGTTTAAAAATAAATAATATAAGGTATTATTAAAAACTATTTTTGTAATTATTTATAAATAATGTTATATTTTATATTATTGTTTGATGGTCAATTACCATTATATAAGTAAAGTTAAAGTAGAATACTTGTTATAACTTATATTAAAAATCATAAGCAAAGCTTGCAAATATATGAAAGTTAAAATAAAAGGTTGCAAATGTTTGACAAAGTTTCTTTTTCTGGGCACGAGAAATTTGATTGTAAAATAGACTGGATTAGTCGTGGATTGATAGAATTTAATAAATGTGACAAATTGTTTACAAATAGCAAGCTTGATTATTCTATAGAGGTTTTGGGCTTAGGCGGCAACATGGTAAAGTCGCTACATTTTTGGTTAAATGCTTTAGGTTTGCTTGAAAAAAACACATTAAGCAATATAGGAAAGATTATTTTAGAAAAAGATGTTTTTTTAGAAAACCTAGACACTATATGGCTTCTTCACTGGAATTTAGTGAAGAATAAGTCTAAAGCTACTTTGTATAGTTTGTTTTTTAATTATTTTTATCAGTATAATTTTACAAAAGAGAGTCTTTGTCAGTTTGTAGTTGCTTTTCTTAAAAAACTAGATATGTCAATTAGTGAAAATAGCATTAAATTTGATATAGATGTTTTACTTAGGATGTATGATGGATATGGAGATTTAGGCTTGTTTAAAGATTTGCAAATATTATCTAGAAAAGATTTTTCTTGGAATTTAAACATAGGAAATACTGCTAATATAAGCGATGAGGTTTTTTTATATATACTGGTTGATTATATTCAAATGTTAGATATTAAAGACTCTATTTCTATAGATGAGATTCAGTATTCTAAGCTAAGCATACAAAAATCTCTTTGTTTAAACGAAAATGGCTTATTTATGAAAATAAACAATATAGAACATATTAGCAATGGTGCGTTGTTATATTCAGAATCTGGAGGAATAAGGCATATATACTTAAATAAAAATCTAAATACAGAAGATATGCTCAATAGGATTTATAGTGTTTAAATATAAAACAATTTTAAAATTAGATCAAAACTACAGCAAATCAACAAATATTAACTATAGCGGCTTTAATAATAAATTTAGATTTACTAACTTTACAGCAAACACCTTGAAGTTATTGTGTAACGATAAACATGCTAACTCAATATCACTAATAGGTCCTTTTGGTTGTGGTAAATCATCATTAATGGTTTTTATAGAACATTGTTTAAATGGTAATGAAGAAGCACTTAAAATTTTAGATAAAGACTTTAAAGTATTGGTGAGTAAATATATTTTTAAAAAAAGATTTTATTTTATAAAAATAATAGGTGAAACATCTAGTATTAAAAATATGATTATTGATTATGTGCTTAAATCCACAGAGTTAAAGCTTTCAAAGCGATATATAAACAGTAGTGATAATGTGCAAATGAGTGTTTTGTTAGAAAATTTATATAATGATATCAAAAATATAGGTTTTACAAACATTGTATTTTTGATAGATGAGTGTGGAAAGTTCATAGAAAATTCGTTGTATAATCAAGATAAAAGTGATTTGTTTGAATTGCAAACCATAGCTGAGTTTGTAAATTTTAAAGATGATTGTAAGATGTTGATTAGTTTGCATAAAAGTCTTAGAGATTATTACAATGTAGGCTTAAAAGTAACACACACAGAATGGGATAAAATACAAGGAAGATTTGATAATGTCCTTTTTGGTGATAATTCTTTAGAGATTTTAAAAATTTTTCAGCATACAATAAAACTCAAAACAACAAATATTGATGCTATGAAAGAATTTGATAAGTTTATAGATGATATTGATGCAAGCAATATCTTTAATCATATAAGTATTGTAGAAAACAAAGATAGTCTAAAAAAACTATTTCCATTACACCCAATAGCCGTGGTGTTTATAATAGAATTATTTCTTAAATTTTTTCAAAACCAAAGAACTATTTTTTCTTTTTTATTTTCTTTAGAGCCTTATGGTTTTCAAGATTTTATAAACAAAGACATTGATAAATACTATTTATATTGCGTAAGTGATTTGTACGATTATGTAAATTATTTATTAGGTGTATACAATGTATCGTTACCTGATAGTGAGATTTGGGGGCTTTCTATAGATAGGATAAAAGATAGCTCTATAAATCAAGTAGAGCAAGATATTATCAAAACTATAGCTCTTATACATGGTTTTAAGCTTGCTAGCTTGATTTTGCCTACAAAAGATTTGATTATTTATTCTTTGTCAAGTAAGTATGAAAAAAAAGTTATAGATAGTGCTATTAAATCTTTGATTTTTAAAAATGTAATTATGTTTCAAAATCAAAGTAGGTCATACTCTTTGATTGAAGATTCTAACATAGATTTAAATTATGAGATATCAAACATAAAGAATAGTAGTGCCAATTTTAACTTTATTGAATATATCAACCAAATTATTTCTAACGAAAAGCTCATTAGTAAAAAGTTTTTAATCACACACGGATTAAACAAACCTTTTAGATATAAAATTATTCAGAGTGCAGATGGAATAATAGAAAATGATGTGATATACATAGTTTTTAACGGTTTGAAAATAGATGATAGTTCACACATGGTAATAAATGTAAAAAATATAAAAGAACTAACAGAACTAGGCAAGGAAATATATGCATATAAGATTGTAAAGCAAAACAATATTTTAAAGCTAAGTAAAGATACAAGAATTATTATAGATAATAAATTACACTCTTTAAAGTATTCACTTAAACAAAGCTTTTACGATTTATTGAACAAATCTCAAGTGTATTATAAGGGTGATATTTATAGCTTTAAAAACATACAAGAATGTATTAGACTTAAAATTGAAAACGACTATAGCTTAACACCTATTATAAATAACTATACGATAAATTACACTATCAGTAATGGTGGCGCCCTTACTCCTATAAAATTTCTTTTCTATCATATGTTAAATTACCCCGATAAAAAGAACCTAGGAATAGAAAAATACCCAGCACACATGACTTTATATCTATCTATTATAAAGCCATCGTTAATGCATATAAAAGATAATCTAGGTTATAAGCTAGTGGCACCAAGTGGTTTAAATTTTAAACATATTTGGGAATTTATAGAACAAAAAGTTAGAGAAAAAATAAATGTTAAGAAATTAGTAAATTATCTTAAATTAGAGCCTTTTGGCTTAAACGATGTAAAATCTAAACTAATAATATCTTTGTTTATTATTGTAAATAAAAATAGCATTAGTATTTTTAAAAATAACGAATACGCTTTTAAAATTAGCGATGATTTGCTAATAGACTTATGGAAAAATATAGCTCAATACGAAATACATCGTATTGCTTTAACAAAAACTCAAGAAGAAATTTTTAAAGCATATATGTTAGCTGTATCTTACTATGAAAGTAGATTTTCAAATAATGCACTAACAGTTTTAAGCCAGATAGTTTTTTCAAAAGTAAATATGCTTCCAGATTTTGCAAAAAAAACTAATAATATATCAGATAACGCAAAAAAACTAAGATCTGCTTTATTTTCAATGAAAGATCCTGTACAAACTTATTTTGTAGAAATACCAAGGATTTTTTCTTTGACTGATAGTGATACGTTTGCTAAGTCATTTAAAGAGGCTTTTAATGAAATAGCGCTATCTTTTAAAAATATGATTTTAGATATAGAAAAGCATATATTTAGTAGTTTTTACTTAACACATCCAACATATCCATATAAAAACGAAATGGTTGACATAGCAAACGAAATTTTAGAGATTGAAAGTAGTAACAAAGTAAGAGCATTTTTAAATGCTTTTATATATGCTGAAAATATAGTGGATTTAGTAGATTCTATAAGTGTTATCTTGATAAGTAAAAACATAAAAGAATGTAGCGATTTAGATATTAAAGAATTAAAACAAAATATCACTTCGCAAGCTAAATATATATTAAATAAGACAAATTTAAGAGCTTTAGGTAAAAATGTAAAAAGAATTACAATTTTAAGCCAGGATAAAGAAGTATCAACAATATTTAAAGATAATGATGAGAACATAAAAGAGCATATAAAAAATATAGAAGAAAAATTTTTAAATAAGCTAGAAAAAAAAGACAAAATAACATTGCTTTTGAAAATTTTAGAAAAGGAAATACAAGATGAGTAAAGAACTTCATATTATATCAATTTCTGGGGGCAAAGATAGTGCTGCTATGGCAATTTATTTAAAAGATAAATATCCAGATAGAAAGTTTGAATATTTGTTTTTTGATACAGGTGAAGAGTTGCAGGATACCTATGATTATTTATCAAAATTGCAAGCGGTTACGGGAATTAAGATAGAAAAATTGCTACCTAAAAAATCTTTTAAAGAGCTTTTGTTTGAACATAATAATTTTTTACCATCACCTCAACAAAGGTGGTGCACAAAACGAATGAAGCTTGAGACTTTTTTAGAAAAAATAAAGCAATATGAAGGTTGTAAAATTTTTAACTACGTTGGCATTAGAGCTGATGAAGACAGACTAGGCTTAGTGCCTAATCAGGATAATATTATTACCGTTATGCCTTTTAAGGATGATGGTATAACTCTCGAGGATGTTAAAAGAATATTAAATGATTCTGGCTTAGGACTGCCTAAATATTACACTCCGGTTAAAGACGAAAAATATGACATAGAGTATTATAGAACTAGATCGGGGTGTTATTTTTGTTTTTTTATGAGACAGATAGAATGGGTTTGGCTTTATGAAAAGCATCCGGATGAATTTCAAAAGGCTATGGAATTTGAAAAAGAAGGATACACTTGGATACAGGGTATGCCACTTAGCGAGTTATGCAAAGCAGAAAATATTGATAGGATAAAAAAAACTTTCAAAGCGTATGAAGAAAGAAAAAAACAAGCAAAAAATAAGAAAGATTTATTGCTAGGTAGAGAATTTTTGAGTAAACACGATAAGGATTTAGAGGATTTTGAAGATGACAAGTTTTGTTCGTTTTGCACTTTATAGGAGTTGATATGAGTGGCTTGATTAAATTTCTATCTGGGTATTTATTGTCTAAATCAGCAAATGCAAATTCTTTTGATGATACAATAATAAAAGAATACCGAAAATATGGTATTGATGAAATAAATATAGATACAATAAACATAGATGAGATTATAAAAATCTTTACAAATAACCCTAAGCATATTATTATTTCAGGTAGTGCAGGTGATGGTAAAACTTATATTTTAAGAAAGATATATACTACTTTAAATGGCTGTATAGATGGATGGAGCGACAATGGGAACCCTGCTAAAATTAAAACCACAAACTATACAATAGTATTTATAAAAGATTTTTCACAAGAAGAAAGCAAAAAAGAGATTTTAAACAAATTAAAAACAAAAACTCAAAATGAATATTATTTTATAGCAGCAAATGATGGGATTTTGCTTGATAGTCTTGAAGAATGCGGTGAGATAGGTTTAAGAAACGAAATTTTAAATGCGATTGAGAACTATGCTCAAAATGATTTGTTTTATTTTTGGCACTTAAGTTCTTTAGGTTCTGCTTTTAAGATAGAAAAAATTATAGAAGTTATTCTTAATAGGTTTAAAAAATATGAAGTTGATTGCCCGAGTTTAAGCGATGATAGTATTTTTTGTCCTATACATGAAAATATAAAAGAGCTAGAAAAAATAAAAGAACAAGTGGTAAGTTTGATTAAACAATGCGATTATAATCATAACTTTATTACCACTAGAAAGTTATTTGACCTTGTTGCTAACGCTATTTTAGGGGTTAAGAAATATCAAAAAAATGAAAGAAAATTACAGTATTTTGAAAGTTGTGAAGAAGCTATTAATGCTATGAAAAATAAACCCAAACTAGATGCTTGTATTTACAATAACCTTTTTGGTGAAAATCTTAATAATGTAGAAGATTCCAAATACAAACATTATAATTATTTGCAAGAATTTAAAATAGGATATGAGACAAATAATACAATAGATGATTTTTTAATGTATGGAGATATAAAAAACAATTATTTATATGCCAAGCTTTTGGATAACAAATACATCACTTTTGAAAATTTTTATAAAATAAAAGATAGCTTTTTTAACAGCAATAACGATAACAAAGAGCAAATTCAAAATGAATTATTTAGCAGTCTTAATTTTTTTAAAAAATTTCTCTTTTTTATGAAAATCAAGCAAAATGGTTTAGACTTTAACGATTTGAGTATTTATCATCATAAAGAAAGTTATGAAAACAATATTATTTTTAAACTAGATAAAATAAAAGATGAAAATAAGCTAGATATAGATAGTGATATAATTTCTGAGCTATCCTCGGGACTTAACAGGGTGTTTACCGGTGCTTTACTAGAAGCTAGCGGTGGGGAGATTTTTATAGTAAAAAATTTTGTAAAAACAAATCATAAACATTCAAATGAACTTTTTATAAAAATCTCAGTTGATGATTTAGAGATTATTAGCAAGTTTAAAAAAGATAGTGTTTCAAGTGATTATGTACCAAAAATATTTTTAAAATTTTCGAGCTACAATGCAGAGTTAATGCTAGATTTGCATATGTTTGAGTTTTTGATGAGAGTTGCTAATGGAATGCTTCCTATTAGTTTTTCTAGAGAGTATTATGAAAGGGTTATTGGCTTTAAAACTAAAATAATAAGTCAAATCAATCAAGAATCACACTTTAAAAACAATAAAATTTCAGTATTTAAAGTAGATTACTCTACTGGTGAAGATAAGGTTACTAATATTAATATAAAAAGCAGGTAATAGTTATGGATAGGGATTTATTAAGTATTTTAAAAGACATATATGATTTTAGTAAAGCTAGAAATATTGATGGTTTTGGTTTTTTTAATTATTTTTTTGGACATAGATTTTTAGATACTCAAGATAAGGAGTTTATATTTTTAGAATTTTTAAACATATGTAGATCAAATCAAGAAAATATGTTTAATGAGTCAGTTATAAAAAAATTAAATCATAAAAAAATAGACACACTTTTAGATGTCTATCAAATACATAATAGCTTTGATAGTCTTATTCAGTCATGCGAAGAGGATTTTTCATATCTTAAATCAAACTTTAAGGACTATAAAGAATTTTATACACTACTTGAGTGTATAGAGCAAATACTAATAAACCCTAATGCAAAAAAGATGAAGTCCTTACATCCATTTTCTTTAAATATGGTTTTTGGTTTATATGCAGATGATAGGCGTAATTTTTTTGCAAGAGGTGGAGAGCTTTTATACCTAGGCTTTTGCAATCTTGAAAACAATGCTTATAAAAATGAGCTAAAAGAATTGATATTATATAGATATAAAAACAACGCAGATTTAAGGTGGGAAAAATTAATTAGCTTACTTAATAATGGTTCTTTAAGCGATGTGGATAGCAGTCAAGTTTTAAACAAAAACTCAATAAATATTAGTGGGTGTGAAATTGTATTTGAGAATTTAGCTAAAGATTTGATTCATCTTTTAAAATCCAATATAGTTACCGAAGATCTTTTTTCTATGATTTCAAATTTAATAGCTTTATATTTAGGTATGTTTATTGTATATAAATCAAAAATTTTAAACAACAATAATGACAAAACACAGATTCCAACAGAAGTACTAAATACAAAAAGCTGCAAAGCTAGGAGATATTCAAAAGATGTTTATAAGATTAACGAAGAAGGTGTTTTAAGTTGCATAATCAACATAATACAAATCTCTACATGTTGTGATCTGCATGAGCTAGAAAGCTTTATTAAAGAAGTTGATAAAGACTATGTTTTTTACAATGATTTAAATAACGTAAAAACCTATCTTATTGACATAATAAAAACAGAGTATAAAAATAACTTTTCAGGAGTTTTAAGAAAGCTATTTAAAGACGCTGGATTAGTTAGTAGAGATGGCGCCAATGCTTTTAGATATTTATTAAGTGAAGAATTAATAGCTTTGTTGGTGTTTTTAAATGTAGATATTAAAATGGAATTAGATAAGTTTTTAAGCGTAATTTATGATAAATATAACATTTTTATATCTGATAGATATATTTATGATGAAAGTCTAAAGAGTGATTTTAAAAACAATAAAAAAAGATTTATAAAAAAGCTTAGAAAGCTAGGATATTTAGATGAGAAATCCGATGGATTACTATATATTGTAAATACACAAAGATAGGAAAAGCAGCTATGTCATATATAAATGAAGTAATTTTTAGAAAAATTGAAAATGAAAAAAGCCAAAGTGATGAAATAGCAAAAGTTTTGCTAGAAGATTTTCATAAAACAACATATGTTCATATATTAAATCAGGTGGAAAAACATCATCCTGATATATTGGTATTATGTGATAAAAGATTAGAATTAAACTCAAATGCTTCAAATATTAAAAGCGTTAATGATTTTTATATGGCGAGTGCTAGAAATGAAGAAATAGAGGATTTGCACAACTATAATTTGATTTTATTTCTAGTTGCTAGCAGAATAGATACACTTGGTGATATTAAGCAAATAACAAAAGAAGATTTAAAGGATGATATAGGTGCGATTGTAGATTTGCTTGGGTTGAGCGATGATGATGCAGCTAGGCTAAAAAATATTTGTAATGAGATATTAAAAAAAATAAATCATATAAATATTTACGACATAGATAGTTTTTTGTTATCTATTATAAATTTAATTAACAATGAAGCTTGCTCTAATCAGGAAGCTATTGGTATGTCGCTAGATAAACTAGGGATGTTTAGATATAGAAAATGCTTTCATGATTATTTTAAAACTAATAAAAATTTAGCAAAAAGCATAAAAACACTCAAAGATTTGTCTAATGCTATAAATAAAGAGTATAAAAACTTAAACAATGAAGATTTAGCTAATAAATTCTTTGAAGATGATGAGAGAAGTATTATAAAAGAAGAATTTGATATGCTAGATAGCGGTAAAAAAGAGCTCATTAAGCAATTTATATATGCAGATAAAAATACTTTAAATAAAGATAAAATAAAATTTGCAACACTTGATTGGGCAGATAATAAAATTGAATTATTGTTTGATAAATTAATCATACAACCAAATCTTAGTTTATATCAACAAACTATTGATTATTTAGAACAAAAAGACATCACGCTACAAAGTGCAGAAGTTAGTTTACTAAAAACACTTAGCACTAAAAAAACAAATAAAAATCTAGAGATGGTAGAAGAATTTTATGATAAGTATAAAGGATATATATCTGAAAATCTCAATCTAGATAACAAATGGAAAAAAATGTTATACCCAAAAACCATTAAGGTAAATAATTTTTTGGTTGGCCTGGTTCAGCTTATAAATATGTTAGAGTGTAGCTTAGAGCAAATAAGCATTAGTTTAGACAAAAAGCAAAAAAAGGCAATTTTTAGTAATTACAACAAAGATGCGTTGAGGTATTTAAAATATAGATTTTTAATTATTGAAAAATTTTCAAATGTATTAAAATTTGATGAAAAGCTTAAAGAGTTTTTATACAGCGATGATTTTGATAGCAATCTAAACACGCAAGAAAAAGACAAAACAACAAGAGGTAAAAAAACAGAATTGGATTTTAAGATAACTATCACCTACAAAGACGATAGAAAGATAACTAAATATATTAAATGGAAGTTTGAAACAAAAAGTATCGTTAGTAAATACTGTGATAGTGTAGATAATATTTTGCATATACTTAAAGAGAAGAAAATATTTAGTCCATTTTATATAGCCAATCGTTTTTTAGGTAAAAATAATCTTCGCTTTACGTTAAGTGATATGCCGTTTGGGATGAATTATAAAAAATACGCTTTTAATTTTACTAACAAATATAAAAAATATTTTAGCAACCCCGATGAGTTTAATGATATTTATAATGATTTTATAGAAAAATTTATAGGCTTTTTAGAGCATTCTTTTTTTAGCAAAGATGGTGATATGCTTAAAATTTGTCAAGATTTAAATGACTCTTATATAAATTGTGCAAATTACATTTATACTAATTACAAAAATGATGATTATAAAAATGATGTTATAAAATCATTTATATCTATATTTACTTTGCAAATTCAAAATAATAATAATTTTTTAGTTATACCATCATATCATCCACTAAGGCTTCTTTCTTATTGTGTAAAAATTAAAAAAATAGCATCGGTAATAGATAGTTTTAAATATGATAAAGAAAACATAGCCATGCAAGATGCTTATTATAACGATTTAGATATTTTGGCTAAAACACCTTATTATTTTGATTTTTTTAGTTTAAGTGGAGATAGTGGAGATAAAAACAAGCTCTTAGTTCCAGCTGAGCATTTTGACGAACATAGTTTGTATGAAAATATCCCTAATGAAAATGAGAAAAATATAATCACATCAGAATATATTTCTACTCTAGAAAAGAGTATTAAAGAATATTTAGAATTATATTTATATAGGGTAGATAACTTAAAGGTATTGTTGCATGAAACAAACAGCTCTATATTGCCTTTAGAAATACTTAAAAAGCTTTTAGATGTTGTAGAAGATGGGCAAAACTATGAACTTTTTTTAAATGGGGATAATGCTTCAAAGATAAGAAAAATATATAGCGATATTCTAAAAAATACTAGCAATGATGATATACAAAAAAAAGAAATTTCATTTTTATCAAACGTAAGGTTGCAGGCTTTTCATGACAGCTTTGATAGTTTAGATAGGTTGAATTATAATTTAGACATTGCGCTTTTGTATGACTTTTTTTCTTCAAGAGCTAAAATAGAGTATAAAAACTTGCCAGAAGCAAATATAAACAATATAGCTTTATTTGATTTTCACCCTACTATTTGGAGCAACAAAAGATTTATCACCGAGAATGAAAAAAACATCAGCAGGTATTTAACAACCCCTGTGAAGACACAAGTATCAAGGATTTTAGATACTTTGATTTTATCTTTGGTGTCTGACAATAAGGGTGATTATGATTATAAACTACCTACAATAAGTTTTACTCAAGATCAAAATATAAAAGAAACAATTAGTAAGATTCACCAAAAAACCGAATGGGTTATTAGCGTGGATTCACTAACCGATAAAAGAGTTTTAAATGCATGTGGGGCTAGAGTTATCAAATATAAAAAAGCACGTAATTTAAACAAGGTATTGTCAATATCATCGCATGGAAATTTTATACTTTTAAAAAAGACAATTAAAGCAAAAATCCAAGAAATAATAGAGCAAAATATAGCTTACGATGAAAATATAGAAGAAAAACTAATAAATTTAGCTGATGAGATAGCAGGTGATATAGTGTTAAAAGCTACCGGCAAAGGAAGCTTTGCAAACGAGCTCTTAGGCTTAGCCTTATCTAATTATATTATAAAAAACAATTCCACAAACAGTGCTATTATATATTTAGATAATTATTCCGATTGGTTTTTAGGGGGAGTTGATAGCTACTCTCAAATGTTTAGAAAAGAAGGGCGCTTAGCAGATTTGTTAGCAATTACCCCAGTGTTTAAGGATGGGGATTTGTCTACTTTATACGTTGATGTTTATGAGATTAAATATTGCTCAAATTTAAGCAAAAGAGATCTTGAAGATAAATCAATAATACAAACTTTGCATACAAAAAAACAGGTAGAAAAAATCTTTAGCGAAGATGAATATAACGATAAAGATTTTTGTATAGCAAGATTTACTGATTTGATTATAGAAGAGCATTTAAGAGCGTTTAAAACAGATACTAATGTGGATATAAATTCCGAGCAATTAAGAATGCAAATTAGACAAAATTATAAGAATTTAAATTTCATAGTTAGGGGATTTTCTTTCATTTTTGTTTATGATTTAGATGAAAATATTGAACGCCGTGATTGCGATGGCGTGGTGCAGTATCATATAGGAAAGAAAGCAATATTAAATATCTTAAATAATATAGACAAACAAACGAAATTGATAGACATTAATTATCAATTGAGTGAGCAGCAAAAATGTGATAAGGCTGAAGATATTAAAAATATGAATGTTGCTAAAAATGATGATATTAAAGATTTTGCAGTTAAAGAGTGTGTAGATGTGCAATATAGCAAAGCTGTTGAAATTGATACAAGCTTGATTGAACAAAATATCAAAAATGTCCTAATACATCATGATATAGCAACTAGAATTATTGATGTTAAATTAACACCTAATAGCATTAGGTTTTCGTTGAAACCTGATTATGATTGGAATATTACTATGTTTGAAAAATTAGATAGTGTATTTTTGTCTATGTGTGGTTTAAGATTATTAAGGGTTGAAGTTGTTCCTAGGGCATATGATTTGGTATTTCAAAGAGAAATAAGAGATATAGTGTTTTATAAAGATTGTGTAAAAGAAAGGGAATTAGAAAACCAAAATTTTAATACCAAGCTTATAATTGGAAAAAGCGAAACAAACAATGAAAATATATATTTTGATTTGAATAGTAGTGATTCTCATGCTTTAGTCGCAGGCATGACAAAAAGTGGAAAAAGTGTATTTTTAAATTCTCTTATTATAGACTTAATAAGAACAAATAAACCAGAATATTTAAATCTTATTTTGATAGATCCAAAGCAGGTAGAATTTGCAAAATACGAAAATATACCACATCTGCATAGCTTAGTAACCCAAAAAGAAGAAGCGATAAATACTTTAAATCAATTAGTTGAAATAATGGAACAAAGATATGCTATGTTCAAAGGTGTAGCTAAAGATATAAACTCATACAACAAGCAAACAGATATAATTCTTCCTAGAATAGTTGTTGTTTTTGATGAATTTGCAGACTGGATGCTAGATAAAGATTTCAGCGCTTGTATGTCATCTAATATACAAAGCCTTTCTGGTAAAGCAAGAGCTGCTGGTATCCATCTAATAATAAGCACACAGAGACCAGACAATACCGTAGTACCACCTATATTAAGAGCTAATTTAGGAGCAAAATTTGCTCTTAGAGTAGATACGGAAAAAAATTCTAATATTATTTTAGATGAAAAGGGAGCTGAGAAGTTACTAGGAAATGGTCATATGATAGCAAAGTTAAGTGGAGAAAAATACTATATCCAATCAGCATTTTTAAGTGATGAAGATATAGATGAATATATTGAAAATCTTTAGTACTCTGTATCTATAAATATGGATTATTATAAAATTTCGTTTATCAAATTATTTTTTTATGTATTTTATATGCTCAAGTAAACGAAAATTTATTTATTTTTTTAGTTTTTTGCTAAGTTCTTTTAATGCTTGTCTATCAACTTTTAGCATTTCTTTTTATTTTCTTTTTCTAATAAAATATTTCAAATGTTCATAAGTTATCGTTTTTTATTTATTTGAAACTTGTCTATTGCTATTTAAAACCTTACCTCTCACCCATTTTTGAAACTCTAAAAGCTTATTAACATTGTTTTTTATAATCTATTTTTAGTTTTAGGTTTTGCCTGCTCTAAACTTAGTTAGTTCTAAAACTATATTTATAAGACTATTAAGCTTATTTTTATTTAGATAATTTTCTTAGCTATCATAATGTCACTCCGCCTTCTTATATCCTTAATAATCTAAATTACATATTTTTTGTTTACATTAGCTTTGTAAAAATTATTTTTGCTATTGCTCTATGTGATGGCATATAAAATTTGTTTTAAATGTTAGCAAAAAATATATAAGTAGCCATTATAGTCTACGTATAAAACAAACAAATCTTTTATTGTTTTATAAATATTTTCTTTTTTTGCTTTTAATATCTATTATATATTTAAGTAACTCATCAAAATAATAAAACTCCTACTACTATGGGTTCTTTTTTTTAACCTTATCTCTATTAATAACAAAGCCTTTATATATATGTCTATTTTATAATTTTTATATCTTTCTATTAGGTACTATAAAGTCAATTGTAAGTATTATTTCAAGAGAGTAAAATTTAATCTTGTATTGTTTGCCATCTGTAGCAGTTGCCAATTTTTTCTTGATAACTGAAAACCCAGATAATTAATTGTCTTCAAATTTTTTATATATTTTGCTTAGAGTGTAAAAAGATTTTATGATAAGTTCTTAAGATATATAAACATTATCACCTAATTAATATAATTTAACCTTTATATATTGCTATTTGAGTAGCATATTAAATAATGTTATTTATCATATATTACCTGAATTTGATTTAATTTATTATAGCATTATTAGTGTTTCAGGTTATTTGAAAATTAAGGTTTACATATCAGTTAATTTTAAAT
>NZ_JAHCZE010000028.1:0-21523 GCF_018501205.1 Campylobacter sp. 2018MI01
AAAACATATCGCTCATATTTACTACATTTTTTGTGTCAAAGTTTAAAGGTTGATTGAAATTAGAACAACGGCTAAACATACCACGCATATTAGTTACTTTTGATGTATCAAAGCTCAAAGCTTGATTAAAATTTTCACAATAATAAAACATATCGCTCATATTTACTACATTTTTTGTGTCAAAGTTTAAAGGTTGATTGAAATTAGAACAACGGCTAAACATACCACGCATATTAGTTACTTTTGATGTATCAAAGCTCAAAGCTTGATTGAAATTAAAGCAATCTCTAAACATTTCACTCATATCGTACACATTGCTTGTATCCCAAGTATTTATACCACTAAAGTCTTTTCTATTACTATCTTGAAATAATTCACTCATATCAGTAATAGCACTTGTATTTATAGTATCTAGTGCTATATCTTCATACTTAATCAATACTTGCAATTCTTCTTTACTCTTAGGATGGTATTTATTATCTTTAAATTCTATTTTAGATATAGTATTTAAGTCTTTTTTACTTGCCTTTTTTAATGTTTTCATAAAAATCCTTTCATAATAAAATAAATTGTCTTAATGATAGCAATCTGCAAAGACACGATATGTCTTTAAATAATTTCGTATGTTTTAAAACATACGAAATTTAAATTTTAACAATGTTCGTGTTTTCCATGTGGGCTATAACTACATCCACCAAACGTATTTAATCCACAATATCTACAAACACTAGAATTTGAAACTTTAAAATGCTCATGTTTTCCATGTGGGCTATAACTACATCCACCAAACGTATTTAATCCACAATATCTACAAATAGAACTACCATCTGCTATATGCTCGTGCTTTTTGTGTGGGCTATAACTACATCCACCATAACTACTAGAACCACAATATTTGCATTTAGACATTAAATATACTCATGATTTTTGTGTGGGCTTTTGGTGCAAGATCCACTACTAGCACTAGAGCTTTTGTAACCGCAATACTTGCAAGAATATTGACCGCTATGTTGTGCTATATATTGATGTTTTTTACTTGGATTTTTGGTGCAAGATCCACCCGTGCCACTAGATGTTTTGTAACCGCAAAAACAACAAATATACCCACTAGAACTCTCATTTATATAAATATGAGTTTTACTTGGACTATGATTGCAACTCCCACCAGAACCACTAGAGCTTTTATACCCACAATAAGAACAAATGTATCCCATAACATCTCCTTAAAAAATAATTTCTTGTTTTAAACAAGTATTGAAATGATACCATCAGCAAAAGACACACTATGTCTTTTAAATATATTAAAATACAAAAAATTTTTTCAAAGGACTTTTATGCAAAAATTATTTCAAAATTTTTTCCGTTCACAGACTTACAAACTAGGCATCATCCTAATAATAGTCTTTAACTCTATCACGCTAGGATTTGCAACTTCAAGTGAGTTTAGTGAGAAGTTTTCTAGCTTTTTTTATTATGTAGATATGATATGTCTTTGGATTTTTATCGTTGAAAGTATTTTAAAGCTTTATGCTTTTAGGCTGAGTTTTTTTACAAGTAGTGAAAAGGGTTGGAATATTTATGATTTGTTTATAGTGATTATTAGTGCTTATATAAGCTATGATTTTGTGGTGCTTAGAGCGTTTAGGGTGTTTAGAGTGTTAAGGCTTCTTCGTGTGGTGCCATCTATGAGATTTGTATGCTCTACTATGCTTTTTGCTGTGCCACAAATCATTAGTATTGTTATGCTTTTGCTACTGTTTTACTACATTTATGGGGTGCTTTGTTGTAGTCTATTTGCTACTAGTATGAATGAGCATTTTGGTACTTTAGGGGATTGCTTTTTTACTCTTTTTACCATTATGACGCTTGATGGAGGTTCTGCTATCGTAAAAGAAGCTATGGGAGTTTATCCTTATGCTTGGGTGATTTTTGTATCTTTTATACTAATTTGTACCTTTATTATAATGAACCTAATCATCGCAATAATTGTAAATAGCATAGATGAAATTAAAAAGAAAAATGAAGAAAATAAAATATAAAAAGCTAATCATTAAGATTAGCTTAAGATTATTTATTTTTTAATAAATCTCTGATTTCTGTTAGCAGCACTATATCTTCGCTTGGAGCTGGAGCAGGAGCTGGTTTTTCTTCTTCTTTTTCTGCTTTTTTAAGCTTATTGATTAGCTTTACAACAACGAAAATTGAAAACGCAATGATTAAAAAATCAACTATATTTTGAATAAATAAACCATAATTAACGGTTACATTTTCAGCTTCTTTAGCACCTTCTTTAATAACTAATTTTAAATCACTAAAATCAACTCCGCCTGTTAAAACTCCAACAATAGGCATAATAATATCAGCCACAAGTGAGCTTACAATCTTACCAAAAGCAGTTCCTATAACCACACCCACGGCTAAATCTACAACATTTCCACGCATTGCAAATGTTTTAAATTCTTGTAATATTTTCATATTCTCTCCTTGAAAAAAAGGCGAGATTTTAACAATAAATAATAAATTAATCCTTAAATTCCATATTGTTTAAGAAATAGTTTAACTGTCCTAAAGCTATGCAACCATCGTTTATCGCTTCGTTTTTTGGAGTATAGAATTTGTATTCTTTATCATTTAGCAAAAGATTTAAAATGCTTTTATTACAAAACACCCCGCCACTTAAAATCGCTTTTTTATTAGGACTTAAAAACTTAATAATATAAACAATGGTATTAATAAATTTTGAACAAGCTAAAACCTTGCTTTCATTTAAGCAAGTTGCAAAAATATCCTTATAAATAATCTTATTATTTTTAAACTCAATTTTGTAAATATCTTTGATATTTTCATCATAAAAACTCTCAATAAGCATTCCTGAATGTGCTTCAAATTCGTTTTTTTTGACCCCTAAAACTAAAAAGGCAAAAGCATCAATAATTCTACCTAATGAGCTAGTATTTATAGTGCAATTTTGCAATGCTATATCATAATTTAGATTAGTTTTACACGGAATTTCGTATTTTTTTAAAATACTATAAGCTAATAATTCATTATTTTTTACATTAACTAGCTTAAACTCATCAAAACAAAAAGCTGTATTTATAGTGTTTTTAGTAATATCTAGCACTTCGCCACCACTTATATGATGATTGTTTTTATATCCTGTGCCATCAAAACAAAAGGCTCTAATATTTCTTAATCCAATACTCATCGCATGGGCTGCGTGATGGTAAATTTTTATAATCTTTGTCTTTTTGCTAATTCCTATTTCAAATTCTTTTGTGATTTTTTCGCTATGAATGAAATGTGGGTGTAAATCACACAAAACATAATCAAATTTAATCTTATAATTTTTCACAAAAAATCTTAGAGTTTTTACAAAATGATTATAAACACTAATATCCTTTAAATCCCCAATATAAGGCGAATTAATACAAAACCCATTTATGTATATTAAAAACTCGTTTTTTTCTTCCATTCCAAGAGCTAGGATATTTATATTTTTTTTAATTTTATGCTCGTAATAAAAAGGTCTAAAGCCCCTAGCACTTCTTAAATGATGGTATTTATTAGCTATAACTTGCCCTACACTATCATCAATTTTGTTAATTATTTTTCTATTATGATTTATTATTAAATCAGGTTTTAAAATCTTAAAATCGCTTTTTTTAGAATAAATCATCTCGCCACTTTTGTTTGCACTTGTAGCTACTATTGCAAAATCAAGCTCTTTAAATAATATATGAAATATTGGAGCACTTGGCAAAAATACTCCGATATTTTTAAAATCAAAATGTATATTAAAAGCACTCTGATTAAGGCTTTTTAATAGCAATATAGGTCGCTCTTTGCTCTTTAAAATACGCTCTTCAAACTTAGTAAAACTAGCATATTTTTTCGCCATTTTTATATCTTTAACCATTATTGCAAGTGGTTTTAAAGCTCTATTTTTTAGTATTCTTAATTTATTTACCGCATTAAAATCATTAGCATTGCATAATAAATTAAACCCACCAACGCCTTTTAAAGCTACTATTTTTCCAGCTTTTAGATATTTAACAGCCTTTGCTAAATCAAAATTAAGCTTAGCCCCACAATCATTACAAGCAATAGGCTCTGCGTAAAATCTCCTATCATTAAGATTATTATATTCACTATCGCAATTTTTACACATTTTAAAAACACTCATAGAAGTATTTGTTCTATCGTAAGGGATTTTAGAAATTACACTAAATCTAGTGCCGCAATTAGTGCAATTTATAAAGGCGTGATTAAATCTTCTTTTTAATTTAGGATTATTAAGCTCTTTTATACAATCCTTACAAGGGGCGAAATCAGGCAAAATCACTGCAAGATTACGCTTATCTTTGCTTGGTTTTTTAATAACAAAATCATTATAAGTTTCATTTGTTTTAATTATTTTTACTTTTTCTATACTTGCTAATGGACGATTTTTTTTAAGAATTTGTTTTAAGTCTTTTATAAAAACTTTTGCTATTTTTTCATCACAATCAAGTGCTAAGCTAACTCCTAAAGTATCATTTAAGATATAGCCATTTAGCTTTTTTGCTTTGGCTAATTTGCAAACTTCAGGGCGAAATCCAACTCCTTGCACCCTGCCACTAAGTTTAATTAAAACACTCACAATTAGCCCATTTACTGAACTTAAATTGCTTGTTTAAAAACGCATTGTAATTTAAAAAACTCTGATAATTCATAAGCATTGAGCAAATCTCACGCTCGTTTTCATTAAGTTTTCCTATCATTAAAACAAGTGCTTCAAAAACACCAACTTCTATTAAAGCTGCATTTGCTAATCTAAAGCTCATAATTGATGAGATAAACTTAGCTACATTTAAGCCATCTTCATTAATCTCACAATCAATTCTAACTCCCTTTGTATAAGTATTTGGCACTACTTTTAAAATATCAGAATCTAGCAAAATATCTGCTAATTTTATTAATGAAAATATATTTTTATTTTCTAAACTAAACTCATTTAAAATGAACTTTTCTTGATAATTTTTTAATAATTTTTCGCCTTGTTCTAAACTAAGTAATAATTTTATTAATTCATCTTTATTTTTAGGGACATTAAAGCTTAATTTATCAATATTAAAAGCAGTTGATAATTGATTTGAATACGGATTATTAATTACACAAAATGTATCAGCAAAAGGAGCTATTAATAATAAATCTTTAGGCTTTTTTACAAAATAAAGCTCATCTGTATTTTTTAACTCATTAAAAAGCTTTTTGCTATTAGCAAATGATACATATAAAAAATCTCCTAAATTATGTGCTTTTTTATAAAGTGGTTTTAAGGCTAATTTAACAAATGGTTTTTCATAAGCATTAAGTAAAATTTGAATATTTTTATCGCAAATAAAAGCCTTTTGTAATAATTCATAATTAGCAATTATTACAAAATCACTTTTTGTTGTTTTAGTATAATCTAACTCATTTAAGCCTAAATCATCAAAAACTTCATCACATAAGTTTAAAGGCAATCTTGGAATTTCAATTTCAAATTCTTTTGTTTTTTGTGTATTTTCTAGCTCTATTTTAAAATCTTCTAAAAATAAAAAATAAGGTATTTTTTTAAAATATTCATTAAAGGCTAAAACTTTATCTTCATTATCATCTATAACTAAAGAAAACTCATCATCTTCATAATAAAGCTTATAATTTACATTATTTATCTTGGCAATTTTTAGTAAAAATAATCCGAAATCTTTTAATTTTATTTTGAAATCATATCTAATTAACACTGCTTAAATTCCTATAATTTTCTATCGCTTGTTCTATACTAAAATCATTTTTAAATTCTAACAAAAATCCATCTTGTTTAAGCTCTTCTAAAAGACATTTTTGCATTAAAGCAAAAGATTTTTTAACCTCATCGCTTAAAGATATTTTCATAGGTTCAAGTCTTTTAGGCACAATGCCTAAGATTTTGCAAATTGGCAAATCGCCTACTAAACTCATAAAATTAAGCATCATTTGCATTTCAAGTTCGTGAGCACTTCCTTGATAATTTATATTACTTGGCACTTTGTCATAGTCAAAAAACACAACATCGCCCACTTCTAAATCATCAGCATTTATACAATCAATCACATAAACTTTATCAAAATCAGCAATTATATGAGCTAAATTCATAGCCATCGTCCCGCCGTCTAAAAATACTAATTGATGCGAATCTTGATTTTTAAATTCTTCTTTAATATAAATATTAGGAGCTAGATTTTTCCTAAAATACTCAAGAAAAATAACTCCAGCTCCTTCATCTCCTATTAAAATATTTCCAATTCCTAGGACTAAAACTCTCATTTGTATTTATATCCACTAAAAATAGCGTCCATTGCACCATCTTTACCTTTAATTGCATTAAACACTGCCATATAAATATGAACACCAACAAAAATCATAGTAACCCAAGTTAAAATATGATGAATTATCCTAACATTTGCAAGTCCGCCAAACATTACTTCAAATGGTTTAACAAAAGGAGTTATTGCACCAGCAAAACCTTCGTGATAAACATTAATATATAACACAAAACCTGTGATTATTAATAATGCTAAAACAATATAAAAGAAAAAATAACTCACAAATTGAAGTGGATTATATACACCTTTTAAATGTGGGTGTTTTCCTAAAAACAAATAAAACTTAATTTGCTCTATCCATACTCTTAAACTAAAGCAATCTTTAATACTAACTCTTTCTTTTTTGCTAAGTTTATCAAATATAAAAAGATAAAGTTTAAAAATAAAACAAGCTAATAAAACAAACCCAGCTACATTATGCACGAAACGAAATTTAGCCTGCATAAATAGATTTGGCTCGGTTGATTTATCAGGTGCAATAAACACACTAGCAATATAAAAGCCACTTATACAAAGGGCTAAAATAGCAAATGCTCTTAGCCAATGAGTTGCTCTAAGCCCTATTGAAAACTCATAATGTTTCATATCAAACTCCTACTTTATATTCGCCTAACTTATTACCTTTTTTATCTAATACATGCACAGCACAAGCAATACAAGGATCATACGAATGGATTTTTCTAATAATTTCAAGTGGCTTGGTTAAATCTTCAATCTTTAGACCAATTAAACAAGCTTCATAAGTTCCCATTTTACCATTTGCATCTTTTGGACTTGCGTTCCAAGTAGATGGAACTACTGCTTGATAATTTTGCACTATACCATCTTTAATTCTAATCCAATGACTTAGCATTCCCCTAGGAGCATTACCTATAAAGCGACCTTTGTATTCTTTAGAATTATCTATTTTATATGGAGCGCAAGTGCTTTGATCTACTTTTAGATTTTCAACTAAACTATCAAGAGCTTTAAGTGCGTGTTCGCTTATTATTTTTGCTTCAATCATTCTTGCTGCAGTTCTTCCTAAAGTGCTAAGTAAGTCTTTAAGCTCAATATTTAATTCAGCTAATAAAGCGTCAACTTCTTTTGTAACGATTGGATTTTTAGCTAAATAATTTACAACTATAGTAGCAAGTGGTCCTACTTGAACAGGTAAATTATCATATCTTGGAGCTTTAATCCAGCTATATTTTCCATTCATATCAAATACTTTAGAATCTTCTAATTCGCCTTTAGCGTTTAGAGTTTTTTCATCTTTTAGACCTGTATAATTTGGCTCTTGTTCGCCATCATAAGGGTGTAATGCTTTATCGTTTTTATACCAAGACCTTGTTGCTTCTTCTGTGATTTTGCTCTCATCAATAGCACCTAATACAGGATTGCTTAGCATATTAGTTACAATTCCACCTTTAAATAAATAATCATCTCCTAAATAAAACTCATCAGCACACATAAAATTATCAACACCAACATCATTCATTACACTTGGCTCATTTTTATAAACAGCTGCAGCCATCTTAATATCAGCCAAATAAGCACGATGAATAAAATCGCTAATTTCTAAGAATTTAGTTTTATACTCGCCAATTCTAGCAGGGTCAAGTATATCCATAACGCAAGTTACACCACCTACGGTTAAGCTTTGTGGGTGTGGTTGTTTTGCACCAAAAATAGCCATTAATTGTGCTGCTGTTCTTTGCACTTTTAAGCATTCTAAATAATGACTTAACGCTACTAAGTTTTGCTCTGGGCTAAAGCGATAAGTTTTATGTCCCCAATAAGCATTCGCAAATATTCCTAATTCTCCTTTATCTACGAATGTTTTTAATTTTTCTTGAACTGCTTTAAGTTCTCCTACACCACAAACTAAAGGCTTATCACACCATTTTAAAGCTTCAGCTTCAGCTTTTGCTGGGTCAGCACTTAAAGCACTCACTACATCAACAAAATCAAGCCCGTGTAATTGATAAAAATGCACACAATGATCGTGCATATATAAAGCTGCATTCATTAATGTTCTTGTAAGTTTTGCATTTTTTGGTGGAACTATACCTAAAGCATTTTCAGCCGCTTCAATACCTGCTCTATAATGCGAATAAGTGCAAACTCCACAAATTCTTTGAGTCATAAAGCCAACATCTCTAGGGTCTCTTCCTTTTACAATAGTTTCAATTCCACGCCATAATGTTGAACCCGCATAAGCATCAGTTACTACATTTGCATCATCAACTATTACTTCTACTCTTAAATGTCCTTCAATTCTTGTAATTGGATCTACTACTATTTTTTGCATTTTTTATTCCTTGTCTTTTTTAATTGCTGAAATTGTTGCGTGAGCAGCTATTGCTACTCCTGTTAGAGTTAAAACACCAATGCCTATTTTATCACTCATAGCATCAGCACCCATTCCGCTAAATACGCTTTGAAATAAATGTGATTTTAAAGGTTCTTCGTAAGTTCTCATACTGTCCCAAAAATCAGGCTCAGAGCAACCTATACACCCATGTCCTGCACCAATAGGCCAATTTATGTGCTGATTAAATCTTTGCTTAGCACAATTATTAAATGTATATGGACCTTTACATCCTACTTTATAAAGACAATAGCCTTTCTTTGCACCTTCATCGCCAAAACTTTCTACGAACTCACCCGCATCAAAATGTCCCCTACGCTCACAATAATCGTGAATTCTATGCTCGTATGCCCATTTTGGACGATTAAAATTATCAAGTGGCATTGTTCCGAATAATAATATTTGTAAGATTGAACCTACGATATTTTTTTCACTAGGCGGACAACCTGGGACATTAATTACGCTTTTATTTGTGATTTTACTAATTGGCACAGCATTTGTTGGATTTGGTGCTGCTGCTTGAATACCACCAAAGCTTGAGCAAGTTCCAATTGCTAAAATAGCAGCTGCATTAGCACAGGCATTTTTTGCTATTTCTTCGCCTGTATGCCCTTTAGCACCTAAAGTTAGATAAAAACTAGAGCTTCCTGCAGGAACTGCACCTTCTACTAATAATACATATTTTCCTGCGTGTTTTTTAATAGCGTTTTCTAAATTCTCATCAGCTTGATGACCACTTGCTGCCATAACAGTTTCGTGATATTCAATATTTAAATAATCAAATATCAAACTATCAATAGTAGGTGCATCGCTTCTTAATAAACTCTCACTACAGCCTGTGCATTCTGCCATATGAAGCCAAATTACTGGGGTGTTACTAGCATTATTTTCAACAGCATTTGCAATACTCGGTGCAAAAGTAGCTCCAAGTCCTAGCATAGTAGCCATTCCACTAGACCATTTCAAAAAATCTCTTCTACTAAAGCCGTGTTCGCCTAGTATTTGCATTAAATCTTTTTTATTATTAGGATTTATTTGCATAATCTCTCCTTAAAAAAATTTATTAATGATAGTATTTTTTTAAAATCTAAAAGTTACAAAAAAGACAAAATAAATCTTAAAATTATTTAATTTTGATAATTGAATTTCTTATAAAATTCTTACAATTAAACTTAAAAATATTATTTTATTAAAGTTTTTGTTTGATTGGTTTATGCTAATTTAAATTCTAATCTTGCCAATGTTTTTAAGTAAAGAATTTAATTTTTATAGGCTTAGTTTTCGCACTAAGCCTACTTATAAATAAAAGCCTTATAAAGTATTTTTTAACTCTAAAGTTTTTCTTGCAATATTTGTGATTTCATCCCAATTTTTAGCCTTTATTAGCTCTTTTGGTGCAAGCCAAGAACCACCAACGCAAAGCACATTTGGTTGGCTTAAATATTCTTTAGCATTATTTTCGCTAATACCACCCGTAGGACAAAATCTAACATCACTAAATGGCCCATAAATAGCCTTTAACATAGGCACTCCACCAACAACACTAGCAGGAAATAATTTAAAGGTATCAAGCCCATATTCAAGCCCAAGCATTAGCTCTGCTGGACTTGCAATACCTGCTATTAAAGGGATTTTATAATCAATCTCTTTTAATAATTTTTCAGTAATTCCTGGACTTATTGCAAATTTTGCACCAGCATTAACAACATCTTTATATTGCTTAGCATTAATTACTGTTCCTGCTCCAACGATTGCTTCAGGAACTTCTTTACTAATTAACTCAATTGCTTTTAGCCCTACAGGAGTTCTAAGAGTAATTTCAAGCACTCTTACTCCACCTAAAACTAAAGCCTTAGCTAAAGGTAAGGCATCATTTATATCATCAATTGCTATCACAGGAATTACTGGATTTATTTTTAAAATTTCTCTTGCGTTCATTATTTTTTCCTTAAAAACTTACTCCGCCTTCTTCGGCGCTTAAACAACTATTTCTTAAAGCTTTAAAAAGCTCTCTACCACTGCCTAACTCATTTGCACTTAAATCAATATGCTTAATTTCTCTAGTTAAGAAATCATCTTCTAATACATTTAAAGTGCCATTGATTGCATCAAATTCTATCAAATCCCCATCTTTAATCTTAGCAATATTTCCATTTAATAAGGCTTCAGGACTTGTATGAATTGCTGCAGGAACTTTTCCACTAGCCCCACTCATTCTACCATCAGTAATTAATGCAACTTTATATCCTTTAGACATTAATACCCCTAAAGGTGGAATTAATTTATGAAGTTCAGGCATTCCATTTGCTCTTGGGCCTTGATATTTTACAACTGCTATGAAGTCTTTATTCAATTCGCCTTTTTCGTAAGCTTTCATTAACTCAAGTTGGTCGTTAAATACAATAGCTCTTTGTTTAATATATAAATTATCATCGCTTACAGCACTTACTTTAATTACCGAACGACCAATATTTCCACTTAAAACTTTTAGCCCACCTGTAGTGCTAAATGGCTTATCATAAGTCGTGATTATTTCAACATTTCTGCTATTTTCAAGGCATTTTTCATAAGTAATTTCATCATCTTTTAAGATAGGGTCTTTCGTATAATTACTAAGCCCAAATCCTGCTATAGTATTTACATCATCATGTAATGCACCATTGTTTAATAATTCATTGATTACAAACGACAATCCACCAGCTTCATAAAAATCATTTATATCAGCCTTACCATTAGGATAAACCTTAGCTAAAAGTGGAGTAATATTTGAAATATCATTAAAATCGTCCCAATTAATAATAATTCCCGCAGCCTTTGCAATTGCAATTAAGTGTAAAGTATGATTGGTTGAGCCACCTGTTGCCATAAGCCCTACTATTGCATTTACTATACTTTTTTCATCTATCATTTTACCTATTGGTAAAATACTTTTATCTTTTACACCTTTTGCAAAATGTCTAGCACTAAAATCAATTATTTTTTCTCTTAGCTTTGTATTTGGATTAATAAAAGCAGAATTTGGCATATGAAGACCTAATAATTCAATCATAACTTGATTTGAATTAGCAGTTCCATAAAAGGTGCAAGTGCCTGAACTATGATACATTTTCATTTCAGTATTTAATAAATCTTGCTTAGAAATAAGTCCTTGAGCGTATTTTTCTCTAGCAATACTTTTATCAGAATTACTAAGTCCTGTTGGCATAGGACCACTTGGAATAAACATAGCAGGTAATTGCCCAAATCTTAACGCTCCCATTAAAAGTCCAGGAACTATCTTATCACACACTCCAAGATAAAACGCCCCATCAAAAATATTATGAGATAATCCAATCGCTGTGCTCATAGCTATTACATCACGAGAATAAAGGCTAAGTTGCATACCATCATAGCCTTGAGTAATACCATCACACATTGAAGGAGTGCAGCTTGCAACTTGAACGCTTACACCTTCTTTTATACAAGATTGCTTTAATTTTAAAGGATAATCCTTGTAAGGTTCGTGAGCTGATAAAACATCGTTATAGCTTGAAATAATAGCTAAATGAGTGCTATTTGAATTATTTAATTTTTCTCTTACGCTTTCAGGAATTGCTGCATAAGCGTGAGCTAAATTAGCACAACCTAGCTTTGAGCGATTGATTTTTTCATTAGCATTATCTATTAAATTAAGATAATCTTTTCTAGTTTTTTCACTTCTTTTTATAATCTTTTCAGTGATTTCTAATAATTTTTTATTTGTCATAAATAAGCTTCTTTCATTTAAAATATTTGATTTATTATAAATAAATAAATGTTATTAATGTTAAATCCTTTTTAGTAAGATTTAAAAAATTATTTTTATTTAGGGATTATTTATGAAAACTAATTTTGATTTTTTATTATTCGGAGCTACTGGAGATTTAGCTCTTAGAAAACTTTTTCCTTCACTTTATGAAGCCTTTTTAAATGACTTGCTTCACGAAGATTTTAAAATACTTGCTACAGGTAGAAGCAAGCTTAGCTTAGAAGAATTTAAGCAAAAATTAAACGACAAATCAAAAATCCATTTAAAAGATACTACAAAATGGAACGATTTTTTAGAAAAAATATCTTATGAGAGCGTAGATATTAATAATCTTGAAGATTTTAAAAAACTTAAAAACAATTTAAGAGATGGCAAAGATACTATTATATATTTTTCAATTTCGCCTGAATTTTTCATCACTTGCTGTAAGAATTTAAGCGAATTAAATATGAATAAAGACAATGTTAGAATAGTTCTTGAAAAACCTTTAGGAATGAGTTTAAATGAATGCAGAGCAATCAATGAAAGCGTAGCAAAATATTATAAAGAAGAACAAATTTATAGAATTGATCATTATCTTGGTAAAAGTATGGTTAAAGAATTATTTGAGTTTAGAAAACAAAATCCACATTTTAATGCACTACTTAATAAAGACTATGTAAAAAGCATTAATTTATATGTTTTAGAGCGTTTAGGTGTTGAAAGTCGTGGAGAGTTTTATGATAGTTGCGGTGCTTTAAGAGATATGTTACAAAATCATATGTTACAAATGTTAGCTTTATTTATGATTGATATTAATTCAACTAATATTAGAAAAGCTAAGCTTGAGTTTTTTAACTCACTTGAAAAAATTGATTTTAAAAATGTAATTAAAGCTCAATATGAAGCTAATGAAGATAGCTTAAGTTATTTAGACGAATTAAATGTGGCTAAAGATAGTAGGACAGAAACTTTCGTATCAATTAAAACTAGTTCAAATCAAGAAAATTACAAAGGCGTTTTAATAAAACTTGCAACAGGCAAAAGAATGGCTGAAAATAAAGTATATTTTGATATTGACTTTAAAAATGGTGGAAAAATGTATATAGAAATCCAACCAAAACCTAAAATCAAATTCCTTTTAAAAATAGCCGAAGAGTTTAAAGAATTTGAAATAGGAATTTGTGATATTGAAAAAATGCCACCTTATGAAAGATTACTTTTAAATGTAATTAATAAAGATTTAAGCTCATTTAATGAAAAAGATGAGCTAGAGAGTGCTTGGAAATGGGTGCAAGATGTAATTGATAATGATGATTTTACAATGCATAAATACAAAGCCTACACAAATGAAATTATTTTTAAGGACTAAGATGAGATTATTTACATTCAATGACAAAAACATAAGCGAAATCGCTTTATATAAAGAATTAGTATTTTCATTAAATGAATGTATTAATAGTAAAGGTAGCGTAAATTTTTATGTATCAGGTGGTAAAAGTCCTAAAGATTTATTTATTAAATTAAGTAAAGAAAAACTTGACTGGACTAAAGTAAATGTATTTTTAGTAGATGAAAGGATTTTACCTACAAATCACGAAGATAGTAATACAAATCTAGTAAAGCAAAATCTATTACAAAATGACGCTAGTAAGGCTAATTTAATTACTTGTATTAAAGATGAATTAATTAATGATTATGAAGCTTTAAAAAATCACGCTAATAATATTTATCAAACTCCTGATATTTTGATTTTAGGTATGGGAGCTGATGCTCATACTGCATCAATCTTTCCAACAGCTTCTAATTTAGATGAATTATTAAGTGATGAAAACCAAGCTTATCACATAGTAAAAACTCCTAATTACGATAGAATTAGCCTTAGTTTAGAAAGCATATTAAAAGCTAAAAGAATATTTTTAAATATCAGTGGAGATGAGAAATATCAAGTATTTTTATTAGCTTGTAAAGAAAAAAATAAAAAATATCCAATAAGTTATGTAATTAATTCAAAAGGAAATTTAGATGTCTATTACGCAAAATGAATATCCAAGATTATTAGCAGATATTGGTGGAACTAACGCTAGATTTGCATTAGAATTTAAATCAGGAAATATAGATAAAATAGAAGTCTTACAATGCAAAGACTACGATACTATAATAGATGCTGTAAGAGCATATTTAAAAGATAAAAATGTAAATGTAAAACACGCTGCTTTTGCAATGGCAAATCCTGTTACAAGTGATTTTATACAAATGACTAATAATCATTGGGCTTTTTCAATCAATACCACAAGACTTGCATTAGGATTTGATACTTTATTAATTCTAAATGATTTTACCGCTCAAGCACTTGCTATTACAAAATTAAATAGTGATGAATTAGTTCAAATTGGTGGAAGAGAAGCTGAAGAAAATTGCGTAAAAGCTGTTTTAGGGCCTGGCACAGGACTTGGAGTTAGTGGATTAATCCCTAGTAAAAATGGTTATATTGCACTATCAGGTGAAGGTGGACATGTTAGCTTTGCACCTTTTGATGAGATTGAATCAATGATTTGGCATTATGCAAAAAACAAATTCGGGCATGTATCGGCTGAAAGATTGCTTAGTGGAATGGGACTTGAGCTAATATATGAAGCCTTAGCACATAAAGAAGGTATAAATGATACTTTAGACGCTAGTAAAATTAGCGAACTAGCATTAAGCGAAAAATCAGCTTTATGTAGATTAAGTCTTGATATATTTTGTGCAATGCTAGGAACAATTGCTTCAAATCTAGCATTAACTCTAGGTGCTAGGGGCGGTGTTTATATTTGTGGTGGAATAATTCCTAAGATATTAGAGTATTTTAAACACTCATCATTTAGAGCAAGATTTGAGAATAAAGGTAGATTTGATAGTTATTTAGCAGCAATTCCTGTATTTGTGGTTTTATCAAAATTTCCAGGTATAAACGGCGCTAGTGTGGCACTGCAAAATCATTTAAAGGATAAATAATGTTAAGCAAATTAAAAAGCTATGAAAAATTATGGTCTTTATACAACAAATCAAAAGATACTCATATGAAAGAATTATTTGCTAATGATAATAATAGAGCGAATAAATACTTTTTAGAAGTTGGTGGGATTAAGGTTGATTATTCTAAAAATAGAATAGATGAAGAGATTTTAAGCAATCTTATTAATCTTGCAAAAGAAGCTAATTTAGAACAAAACATTAAAGATATGTTTAGTGGTAAAAAGATTAATACCACAGAAAATAGAGCAGCTTTACATATTGCTCTTAGAAATCGTATAAATACACCTATTTATGTAGATAATGAAAACATAATGGATGATGTAAATGCAGTGCTAAACAAAATGGAAAAATTCTCTCACGCAATAAGATCAGGAGAGTGGCTAGGCTATACAAATCAAGTAATAACTGATATTGTAAATATAGGAATTGGTGGCTCTGATTTAGGACCATTGATGGCTTGTGATGCTTTGAAAAAATACGCACACCCAAGACTAAAAATGCACTTTGTATCAAACGTAGATGGCTCAAAATTACAAAATGTATTAGATAGCGTTCATCCAGAAACTACGCTTTTTATAATAGCATCAAAAACATTCGTAACTCAAGAAACCCTAACAAATGCCTTAACTGCTAGAGAGTGGTTTTTAAATCACGCAGTTAACAAACGCTTTGTAGCTAAGCATTTCGTAGCAGTTTCAACTAATAAAAAAGCTGTTGAAGAATTTGGAATAGATAGCAATAATATGTTTGAGTTTTGGAACTGGGTCGGCGGGCGTTATAGTTTGTGGTCTGCAATTGGTCTTCCTATTATGATTTATTTAGGAAAAGAACATTTTTGGCAAATGCTAGAAGGTGCATATTTAATGGATTCGCATTTTAGCTCGGCTGAATATTCTAAAAACTTGCCTGTAATTTTGGCTTTAATAGGTATTTGGTATATTAATTTTTATGGTGGTGGCTCACATATAATCGCACCTTATGATGAATATTTAAAGCATTTTCCAAGATTTATTCAACAACTTGATATGGAAAGTAATGGAAAACAAGTTAGTAAAAATGGGGAATTAATTAATTACGAAACTTCTCCAATCATTTGGGGTGAGACAGGAATTAACGCTCAACACGCATTTTTTCAACTACTTCATCAAGGAACTCATATAAGTCCGATTGATTTAATAGTAAGTCTTGAAAAACCACACGATATGCCAGAACACCACGAAATTTTAATTAGCAATGTATTCGCTCAAGCTGAAGCCTTTATGAAAGGCAAAAACAAGGATGAAGTAAGAGCTGAACTTAGTAAAAGTAATTTAAGTGAAAGTGAGATAGAAAAGCTAATCCCACATAAAGAATTTTCGGGAAATCGCCCTAGCAATACGATTTTATTAGAAAGAATAAGCCCTAGAAATCTAGGTAGCCTAATTGCATTATATGAGCATAAAATATTCGTTCAAGGTGTGATTTGGGGGATAAATAGTTTTGACCAATTTGGCGTTGAATTAGGCAAAACTTTAGCTAAAACAATACTTGAAGAGCTAAGAAGTGACGTAAGTTACGAGCACGATAGCTCAACTACAAATCTAATAAAATTATATAAAGAGTTTAATAAAAAATAATTTTAGGAATTTCTTTATGAAATTCCTATTTTAAATTCCACGAAAAAAGGAGAGAAAAGTGATTACAAATGATAACCTATTACAAGTTTTAAATAAATTAAATTTTAAAAAAGATAATGATTTTATTTATAAAAAGCAATATTTAAATAACATTTTTATTATGGTTGATTTTAAAAATAGAAAAATTATATTTCCAGAACAAATTAAACTCCATGACAAAACTACATCAAATTTTGAAAAAAATGAAAATTTTGTAGTATTAGAGTGTATAGATAGGTTATTAACAAAAGGCTACGATCCAAACCATATAGAATTAGAACCAAAATATAAATTAGGTAGAGAATCGAAGTCTAGCGGAAAAGCAGATATTTTAGTAAAAGATAAATTAGGTGAATCATATATATTAATTGAATGCAAAACATACAAAACAAAAGTTGATGCTAAAGGTAGTGAATTTGAAAATGAGTGGAATAATATGCTTAAAGATGGAGGGCAATTATTATCTTATTTTAGACAAAATAAAAAAGTAAAATTTTTATGTTTATATACTAGTGATTTTATAAACGATGAAATATATTATTTTAACTATATACTCAATATGCAAGACAGTGAACTATACCTTAAAGAAAATGATTATAAATTGAGTTATATATCAGCAAGTGATGAAAATGAAATTTTTAAAGTATGGAAAGAAATTTATCAACAAAATTATTTGACAAGTGGAATTTTTGAGTCTGATATAAACCCATATGAAGCTGGTAAATTATCATTAAAATTTACAGACTTAAAAGAATTTGACCATCAAAACAATTCTTTATACAATGATTTTGCGACTATTCTAAGACAACATAATATATCAGGTAAAGAAAATGCTTTTGATAAGCTTGTAAATTTGTTTTTATGCAAAATTTATGATGAGACATTTAATAAAAATAATCTGGAATTTAAATATCGTGGAATTATGGCAGACACTTACGAAAGTTTGCAAGATAGACTTATGAAATTATATAAAAATGCAATGAAAGAATTTTTAAATGAAGATATTACTTATGTTGAAAATGCAAATATAGAAGATGTTTTTAACACAACTTCAAGAAGCAAAAAGTCTATGCAAAGTATGCAAGAACAAATTCAAGATTATATAAGGCAATTAAAATTTTATTCTAATAATGATTTTGCGTTTTTGGAAGTTCATAATAAAGATTTATTTTATAAAAATGCTATAGTTTTAAAAAATATAGTTAGGCTTTTTGAAGATATACGATTAACAGAAAATAAAGTTCAGCAATTTTTAGGTAATTTATTTGAATTGTTTTTGCAAAAAGGCATGAAACAAGATGAGGGGCAATTTTTTACACCAATTCAAATATGTGAGTTTATTATGCATTCTTTACCTATTGATAATATAAATAAGCCTTTAAGAGTGATTGATTATGCTTGCGGAGCAGGACATTTTTTAAATACATATGCAAGTTTTATTGAAAAACAAATTAATGATAAAGAAAAATTAAAAGAGTATTATAAAAATATTTATGGAATTGAAAAAGAATATAGATTGAGCAAAGTTGCAAAAGTTAGTGCAAGTATGTATGGACAAAATGAGATAAATATTTTTTATGCAGATGCTTTAGCTAGTAATGAAAATATTGAAAATTATTCTTTTGATTTATTAATTGCTAACCCGCCTTATTCGGTCAAGGGTTTTTTAGAAACTTTAAGCGAAAAAGATTTAAATAAATATAAATTATTTGATAAAGATTTGAATAAAAATAAAAGTACATTTAATTCTATAGAGTGTTTTTTTATAGAAAGAGCTATTCAACTATTGAATAATAATGCAAATGCAGCAATAATTTTACCAACATCAGTTTTAAATAAAGGTGCTAAATATCAAGAAGCAAGGGAATTGATACTACAAAATTTTGAAATAAAGGCTATTGTTGAGTTGCCATCTGGTACATTTGGAGCTACTGGAACTAATACTATTGTTTTATTTTTGCATAAATTAAAAACATATGATAAGGATAAGGGTTTAGGCTTAACGTCTAGTTCTATAAAATTTAAAACCTTGCAAGATAGATTAAAAGCTTCTAATTTAGTTGATGATGATAATTTTATGGATAATGGCTATATAGACGAATATGTATCTTTTAGAGGTATAAAAAAAGATATTTTTATGGATTTAATAAACGAAAATTATACAAATGAGTTATTAGAATGTTTTCAAGGATATAGTGAAAATTTTTATAAGAGTGATATTTATAAAGATTTAATTAAAAGCAAAGTTTACAAAGATTCATTTATAAAAGAACAGTTAGAAAGAAATGCTTTTATAAAATTTATAAAAAATATTGAAAATGAGAAGCTATTGTATTTTTCTATGGTTAAAAATAATAAATTGATTATTGTAAAAGCTCCTGATAAAAATGATGAAATAAAGAAATTTTTAGGTTATCAATGGAGTGCAAGCAAAGATGATCCAGGATTAAGAGAATTAAACGATCCATACAATACACCTTTATATGATAAAAGCAATATCAATAATGACAAAAAAATATCTTATAAAATAAGAGAGTTATTTTTAGATAAAACATGCACTATTGACAATGATTTAAATGGATATGTAAGTTATGAAAATCTTTGTGATTTAATTGATTTTAATACTATAAATTTTGATAAATTTATAGTATTAAATATGAAAAAAAATAAAAAATATATAAATAGTAAATATAACTTGGTTGAACTTAAACATTGCGGCGAATTTGTAATGGGTGGGACACCCTCTAGAAAACATTTAGAGTTTTGGAATGGCAATATTAAATGGCTTACAATTAAGGATTATTCAAATTTATCTACTATCAGTGACACTACAGAAAAAATTACAACTGATGGTTTGAATAATTCAAGTACAAAAATAGTAAGTAAAGGGGCTGTTGTTGTTTCTATTTATGCAACAATAGGAAGAGTTGGGATTTTAGGTGACGATATGGCTACAAATCAAGCAATTGTATCAATAATTCCAAATAGTAAAATTATAAATAAATACTTAATGTATGCTATTGATTTTTATAGCTATCAGTTACATGAAAATGTAATTACAACTTCGCAAAAAAATATTAATTTAAAAATTTTACAAAGTATGAAAATTCCATTACCTCCTTTGGATGTTCAAGAACAAATAGTAAAAGAATGCGAAGAAGTAAATAAGCAATTTGAAACAATAAGAATGAGTATAGAAGAATATAAGAGATTAATATCTGAGATATTAAGTAAAGTTGGAATTATTAGCAGTAACGGGGGGGGGGATTTAAGAGTTGAGCTATTAAAATTCTTAGGTATTTCTTTAGATTTTATTGATGACTTATCAAATATATTAATAAATAATAAAAAATTAGGACAAATTTGTAAGGTTTTAATCGGTGGTACACCTAGTAGGAAAAACCATTTATACTATGGTGGAAATAATTTATGGGTTAGTATTGCTGAAATGAATGGCAATATAATATCTGATACAAAAGAAAAAATCACAGAACTAGGTGTAAAAGAATCAAATGTTAAGTTAATACCAAGTGGGACTACTTTATTAAGTTTTAAATTAAGCATAGGCAAGGTTGCATTAGCCGGAGCTGATTTATACACAAACGAAGCCATTGCTGGGCTTATACCTAAGGATAAAAATATAGTTTTAGATAAGTATTTGTTTTATCTATTTAAAAATAAAGTTATAGATTTGGATCTAAAAAATAAAAATACATTTGGCACTAGCTTAAATTCTCAAATTTTAAAAGATGAAGTTGAAATACCATTAATACCTATTGATAAACAAAAACTTTTAATCAACATTATAGATAAAATAGAGAATAAGATTTATGAACTCGAAAAAGACATCAATGATAAAAACAACATAATAAATAAAATACTAGCAAAATATATATATTGATAATTATATATTATTGATATAGTATTTTATAAATAAGGTAAAATATACAAAGTATATTGCTTATATATTATTGTGCTTGAAAGTAAAGGCGTAGATAGCAAAATCAATCTAAGAAGTGATGAAAATGCGAAAATTACTAACGCAGAAAGTCTTTTTAAAGGTATAAATATTACCTTTGAAAAACAATTTAATAATGATAAATTAGAAACAATCATAAAAAATATAATCAATAAAAAATAATTAATCTAATTTAAATTCCTTAAAGGATTTAAATTAGAATACAAGATTATATTAAAAATATGAGGTGTTAAATGTTTTCTTTTATTAAAGAATTAATAAAAAAAATCTTTATTTGTTGGTTTGAGTTTAGCGTTTTTTATCATTGCTATTTTCGCTTTTTTAATGCTTGTTCAGTATTCATACGATATCTATAGTAAATAC